>JAVXWK010000416.1:0-14575 GCA_032230575.1 Pseudonocardiales bacterium
GACGACGCGCCACCGGCGTCGCGGATCGCCCGGTGCAGCGCCATGTACGCGGGGTGCGTGAAGGCTTCCTCCGGCAGCGAGTCGTACAGCGGACCGGCGTACTCGGGCAGCCGCAACGCCACCTTGAGCACCTCGCGTTCCGGTGACAGCGCGATGTCCCGCGGGTTCGGCCGCGGCGGTCCGTCGACCTCGACGCCGAGCGCGATCTGGTTCGGGTCGGCGCGCTGGGTGGCCACGGCGGGCCCCCTGCCGCCGGCGACCTGACGCACCCGCCGCACGACCATGGCCTCGTCGTCCCAGCCCACCCACCAGGCGAGCCGCGTCGCGTAGCCGTCCCGCTTCGCGCGGTCCTTGATCTGCGCGACGAACGGCACCATCTTCTTCAGCGCCTCGACGCGCCCGTCCACGGAGTCGAGGTCGTAGGCCCGCAGCTGCGCCTTGATCGCGAACTCGATCAACGGCGTGCGCCGCGCCACCAGGTCCCGCACCGCGACGTCGCCCTTGGCCTGCCGCAGCTCGCACGGGTCCATGCCGTCCGGCGCGACCGCGATGTAGGTCTGCGCGGAGAAGTGCTGCTCCCCGTCGAACGCCTTCAGCGCGGCCTTCTGGCCCGCCTCGTCGCCGTCGAAGGTGAAGATGACCTCGCCGTTCACGTCGTCGTCGATCAGCAGCCTGCGCAGCACGTTCATGTGGTCGGTGCCGAACGCCGTGCCGCACGACGCGACCGCCGTCGGCACGCCGGCCAGGTGCATCGCCATCACGTCGGTGTAGCCCTCGACGATGACGGCCTGCTTGCGCTTCGCGATCTCCCGCTTGGCCTGGTCGAGCCCGAACAGCACCTGCGACTTCTTGTAGATCATCGACTCGCTGGTGTTGAGGTACTTCGCCTGGATCGGGTCGTCGTCGAAGATCCGCCGCGCGCCGAAGCCGACGACGTCGCCGCTGATCTCCTTGATGGGCCACAGCAGCCGCCGGTGGAACCGGTCGATCGGCCCCTGCTTGCCCTCCTTGACGAGCTGCGACTTGATCAGCTCCTGGAGCTCGAAACCACGCCCCAGCAGGTGTTTGGTGAGCTTGTCCCAGCCGCCGGGCGCGAAACCGCAGCCGAACTGACGCGCGGCGGCCTCGTCGAAGCCGCGCTCGGCCAGGAACTCGCGCGCCTGCTGCGCGTCCGGCGTCGCGAGCTGCTCGGCGTAGTACTCGGCGGCGGCCTTGTGGGCCTCGATGAGCCTGCTGCGGGTGCCGCGGTCGCGCTGGATCGTGGCGCCGCCGCCCTCGTAGACGAGCTGGATGCCCGCCCGGTCCGCGAGCCGTTCGACGGCCTCCACGAACGAGAGGTGCTCGACCTTCATCACGAAGGCGATCACGTCGCCGCCCTCGCCGCAGCCGAAGCAGTGGAACGTGCCGTGCGAGGGGCGGACGTTGAACGACGGCGTCTTCTCGTCGTGGAAGGGACAAAGCCCCTTGAGCGCCCCACCGCCGGCCCGCTTCAGCGACACCTGGTCGCCGACGACCTCGTCGATGCGGCTGCGCTCACGCACCAACGCGATGTCGCTCTCCCTGATGCGTCCTGCCACGCCCCGAGTCTATGCGCTGACGCCCCCGGTCCGTTCGTCCGCTCCCGGGCATCCGGTGTTGTCCGCTGACAGCGAATGCCCGGGGACCGCCGAGCACCTGGGCATACGAGGCCGCCTGGTCCCTCCCTGTCAGACTGCGAGGGTGAGCTCCAGCGTTTTCAGCGAACACCGCAGCCACCTGATCGGCGTCGCGTACCGGCTGACCGGCAGCGTCGCCGACGCCGAGGACGCCGTGCAGGAGGCGTGGCTGCGCTACTCCGCGGCCGAGGGCATCAAGGAGGACCGGGCCTGGCTCACGACGGTCGTCAGCCGCATCTGCCTCGACCGGCTGCGGTCCGCGGCCGTGCGCCGGGAGACCTACGTGGGCTCGTGGCTGCCGGAGCCGTTGCTCACCACCACCGAGGCCGACGACCCGTTGGCGTCCGTGGTGCAGTCGGACGGCGTGCGCATGGCGGCGCTGGTCGTGCTGGACAAGCTCACTCCCGAGCAGCGCGTGGCGTTCGTGCTGCACGACGCGTTCTCCTTGCCGTTCAACGAGATCGCGGACGCTCTCGGCGTCTCGGAGGCCTCCGCGCGGCAGCACGCGTCCCGTGCGCGCAAGGCCGTCGCGGGCGCCGAGCCACCGCCCCGCGCGGCGCTGGCCGAGCAGCAGGAAGTGCTCGAGAAGTTCCTCCAGGCCATGTCGAGCGGCGACATCGACGCCGTCATGGGCCTGTTGCACCCGGACGCGGTGATGGTCGGCGACGGCGGCGGCAAGGTGCGCACCGCGGTCCACTCGGTCTCCGGGGCCGAGAAGATCGCCCGCTTCTTCTTCGGTCTCATCCGCAAGTACGGCTTCTCCGACGAGTTCCCCGAGATGCGTCCCGTGCTGGTCAACGGCGACCTCGGCCTGGTCGTCCCGGCCACGAACGGCGCGGCGGAGCGCGTGCTCACGTTCACCGTGCACGACGGCAAGGTCGGCGCGGTCTACGACATCGCGAACCCGGACAAGCTCACGCACGTCGACTTTGGTCTGGACCGTAACTAGGTCCGGGATCGTTTAGACGCTAACGTTTTGCCGTTGGTCACGGCCCAAGCCCCTGCCGCCGGTTGCAACCACCGGAGTACGCCCATGCCCGAACTGGACAAGCCCACCCGCCGGACGTTCATGGCGACGAGTGCGGCGGCGGCCATCGCGCTGACCGCCGCGGGTACCACCGTCGCCCGAAGCGCCCCTCTCCCCCTCACGCCGACCTGCGTCGATGACGACGACACCCCGTCGAACATCGAAGGTCCCTACTTCAAGCGCAACTCCCCGCTGCGCACGAACCTGCGCACCACCGGCGTGACCGGTGTCGTGCTGAGCATCACCGGGTTCGTCTACACGATGAAGTGCGCGCCGATCGCCAACGCACTGCTGGACTTCTGGCAGGCGGACGACCGCGGCGCGTACGACAACACCAGTTCCGCGTTCAAGATGCGCGGCCACCAGTTCACCAACGCCTCCGGCGCGTACGTGCTGGAGACGATCGTGCCGAAGGACTATCCGGGTCGTACCCCGCACATCCACGTCAAGGTGCAGGCACGGGGAGGCCCGATCCTCACCACGCAGCTGTTCTTCCCGGACAACCTCAAGGCGTACGGGATGAACGTGGCCGCGCTGAACCGGCGCGACGCCTACCTCGACCGCGAGTGCGAGGTGGAGCTCGGGCCGCTCGTCGGCAACCGCTACACCGCCAAGTTCGACTTCGTCATCGAGTAGCCACCACCCCGAAGATCACCAGCGCAGGCGCAGCAACTTCCCGACGTCGCGGAGCTTCGGGATCGCGCTGACGACCTTCATCTGGATCCTGCCGGACCTGGGCAACGCGTCCAGGTGCGGCAGGTCCACGCTGCGCCAGGCGTCCACAGTGGTCAGGCCGGGACGCAGTGCCTCGACCTCGCGCGGGTCGTCGACGCCCCAGTGCAGCGTCGCACCGGCGTTGCGCACGGCCGGAACGAGCTTCTGCAGCTTGATGCCCCACGAGCCGTAGACGTCGAACAGCAGCTCACCGCTCGTGAACCTGGTGGTGATCCGGCGGATCAGCGCGTGACCTTCTTCTTGCGTGAGGTACATCGAGAGGCCCTCGAACACGGCCACCGTCGGCCGATCGGCGGGGATCACGTCGAGCCACGCGTCCTCCGTCACCGACGACGCCACGAGCTCGTAGTCACCGGTCGGTTCGGGCAAGAGCTTGTGCCGCAACGCAACAACGTCCGGCATGTCGACGTCGACCCACCGCACGGTGTCCGGCCGTTCGACGCGGTGCGCACGCGTGTCGAGCCCGCACGCGAGGTGCAGCACCGTCGCGGCCGGGTTGCACCGCAGGAACTCGCGGGTCCAGTCGTCGAGAACCCTGGCGCGGATGGCGACGCCGACCGCGCTCGTCAGGTTCATCCCGGTCTTCGCGAAGTCGTAGTCGATGCGGTCGACCGCGCGCTTCGCCTCGTCGTCGTGCAGCACGGACACGGGCCGCTCGCTGTCGACCGCCCGGCCGTACAGCGTGGCGAGCATGGTCTCCTGGGCACCCGTCAGGGTGATCTTCTCCACCCCGGCTAGTGTGCCGGAACCCGGCAGGCGTCGCCGCTGGTGAATCCCTGGTCCTTGATTCCGAACGCGCTGTTGAAGCGAGCTCGCTGGTTCTCCAGCGAGATCTGGTAGGTCAGCGCGACGAGTTGCTTGCGCCCCAGCAGCTTCTCCAGCTCGGCGACCTGCGCGTCCGTGACGCTGACGGGCGTGTCCGTGATCGCGTCGGCGTATGCGAGCGCCTTGCGTTCGATGTCGGTGAAGAGCGGTGAGGTGGCATACGAGTCGATGTGCTTCAACCGCTCGATGTCCAGGCCTCCGTGCTTCATCAGCATCGCGCCGAAGTCGACGCACCACGAGCAGCCGAGCTTCACGGCCGTGCGGTAGACGCACAGCTCGAACAACGGCCCGTGCACGGCCTTCTTGACCGCCAGCTCGTGCCGGCCGCTCGCGATCAGCAGCTTCGGGTGGTGCGCCATGACCGTGACCGGCTCCGGCACCGCCCCGAACTCCCGCCGCGCGAACCAGTAGACGGCCTTGGTGAGCAGGCCCGCGTGCTTCCTGGTGACTCCCTTGATCCTCGTCATGCCCACTGGACGAGGTGGCGCCGCAGAATGTGACACCTTTGGGTGACTGGGTTGCGAGGCTGGCAGCTCATAGGGTCCACGCATGAGCAACGACTTCGTGCTGGACATCGATCACGAGTCGGCCGGTCTGCTGGCGGGAACGCTGCTGGCGGGCGACTCGTGCGCGGTGCCGGTGCGGCACCAGAACGTCCGGCTGCTGCTGTGCGCGCTGCCCGGCGAGGACGGCATGCGGCTCTTCCTGCGCCGCAACACCCCCAACTAGCGGTCGTAGACGGCCACGTAGTCCATCAACAGATCGCGCGAACGCTCGTTGTCCAGCGCGACGGCGTGCATGCGCCGAAAGACCAGCACGGCCCGTTCGACGGTGGCCGCGTCGCTGGCGAGCGCCCAGTTCGCGAGGTAGACCAGCGGCGGCTCGTGCTCGTACTGGATCAGCGCGTAGTCCAGCCCGACCGCCGCCGCCCCACCCGCGCTGGCCGGCACGACCCGGATCGACGGGGCGTGGAACAGCAGGTGCAGGACCTGGTCCTCCATCAGCCGGTTGTTCCCGACGACGGTGCGCAGCGCGTACTCGTGGATGAAGAACACGCACCGCGGCAGCACGCCGTCGCGCTGCAGCTCCGGTGCCGGGCTGAGACCCAGCGCGGCGGCCAGCGCTTTCGAGTAGCCCTCGGTCCTCAGCAGAACGGGAACAGTGACGCCGCTGAAACAGGTGATTTGCGTGGCGCCGGCCGCGGCGAGCACGACGAGCTGCTCGCCGGCACCGTGCTGGGTCATGCCTGGAACGGTAAAGGCATGATCATGATCTCGCCGCGCGAAACGCTCGCCCATCAGGGCGAATGGCCCACCAAAGTGATCACGGACGGGCAACTTGAGCGAGGAAGTAGATCGCCTTCGAGCGCGCGTGCCGGACCGCGAGCAGGAACGGCCGGTCGACGGTCACCACAACCGGCTCGACCGGGAGCTCGAACGACACCGTCCGGAACGTGACGGCGGTGGCCGCCGCGCCTTCGAGGCCTTCCTCGTCGACTCGCAGCACGGCCTCGTGGATCACGTCGTCGACGAACAGCCGGTCGTCCGGTGAGAGGCCGCTGAAGTCGGCGTCGCGCGCGAACATGCGCGCAACCCCGAGGCGTTCCAACACGTTCTTGAGCTGGAACTTCTCCCGAACGTCCACTTTGGGCAGTGACAGTTCGAGGTTCACCCGGTCGGTCGCCTCGAGCACCGACGGGTCGAGCGGCTGGTCCAGTGACGTGTCCGGCAGCAGGATCACGGCCTCGACGCCGGACGCCGCCGGGAGCACGACCGTCTGCCAGCCGTTGTGGTGGGCGTAGCGGAACTTCTCGGTCACCTTCATCGTCGGCACGTCGACGTCGCCGCCGGGCGCGTGGAAGGGCTTGGGCGCGGTTTCCCAGGCGGAGAACGGGTTCAGCCAGCCGACCTTGAGGTACAGGGCGTTGACGATGATCGCCGCGGCGTCCGGGGGCGGCGGGCTCGTCAGCAGTTCGGGGATGAGGCCGCGAGTGGTCTCGGCGACGTCGGTGTTGACGAGCTTGCGGACCGTCATCGGGTCGTTGAACGCCGTGCGCCGCACCGACTTCGTGAGCGAGAAGTCCGGGTTCAGCGTCAGGTGGTCGTCGGCCCACAACGTGTTCGCGACAGCCAGTTCGGGGATGTCGAGGGAGTCCGAGGCGTCGAAGCCCTGGAGGAGCTGGTCGAGTTCCGCCTGGGTCTCGCCGCGCGCGGCCTCGCGGGCCAACGCGAGCGCACTGGCCACCGAGAAAGGCGACCAGCACGCGTTGGAGGACGGATCAGGTACGGCGACGCGATGCACGGTCAGAGCGAAGTCGGCCTGATCAGTCAACGAAGGGCTCCTCTATTGGCGTGGATCTGGCAGTGACACCACGATCGGATCGTCCGGGACGGGCCGCTCCCCCGCTCCTCCCATCGGCCCGAGTGGCTTGGGGCGACGGGGTTCGCGCACACCGGCCGCCCCGTCGTCCCCCTCGTCTTCCTGCGGGAAGCCCGCTGGCACGGCTTCCCGGCTCGGTCTCCGCCACGGCCACCTTCGGCCCGGCGGTCTGGATTCGTCCGCCATGCCCTCGAAGCTACGCCGATGCGCGGTGCCAGGCCACGGCCTGCGCGTCGGTGAGCAGGGCGACCTGGTCGACGACGACGCGAAGCCGTGCGGCGTAAGAGGAAGCGGCCGCGAACACCGGCCGGAACGCGGGGTCGAGCAGCGTCGGGCGTTCCATCAGACGGGTGACGAGGTCGGCGATGAGCTCACGTTGCTGGGCCTGCATGGCGAGGCGGGCCGGGTCGCTCATCACGTACCGGACGGCCATCGCCTTGAGCAGTGCCACTTCCGCCGCCACCTGACGCGGCACCTCCAGCGAGGCGTTGTACCTCGTCAGCGCACCGTCGCCGTGGACGTCGCGGGTCGCGGTGACCGCGGCTGAGGCGAAGCGGCCGACCAGCTCGCTCGTGAGGTTCTTCAACGCCACCTGTGCGCCGAGCGAACCGTCGTACTCGTGCTCGGTCCAGTAGCCGATCACGGGCAGCGTCAGCAGTTGCTCGGCGGTGGCTTCGAGGGCGCTCACGGACTCGTCGGAGAACGTCTTGGCCGCGAGCGAGGCGATGGCGGCGCGTTCGTCGGGACGGGCCAGCGCGCCGAGGCTGATGCGGTGGGCCAGAACGCCGTCCTCGACGTCGTGCACCGAGTACGCCACGTCGTCCGACCAGTCCATCACCTGCGCCTCGATGCACCGCTCACGGTCCGGTGCACCCGCACGCATCCACTCGAACACCTCGAGGTCGTCGTCGTACACGCCGAACTTCACGACGCCCGGCGTGCGCGTCCACGGGTACTTGGTCGAGGCGTCGAGCACCGCACGCGTGAGGTTCAGTCCGTGCGCGGACTTGGGTTCGAGGCGCGCGAGGATGCGGAACGTCTGCGCGTTGCCCTCGAAACCGCCGCACGGTCCGGCGAGCTCGTTGAGCGCCCTCTCGCCGTTGTGGCCGAACGGCGGATGGCCGATGTCGTGCGCGAGGCCGGCCGTGTCGACGATGTCAGGATCGCAGCCCAGTTCCTCGCCGATGCCGCGGCCGATCTGCGCAACCTCCAGCGAGTGGGTGAGACGGGTGCGCGGGACACCGGTGACCTCGGAGCCCTCGCCGGGGCCGACGACCTGGGTCTTGCCCGCGAGCCTGCGCAACGCCGCGGAGTGCAGCACGCGGGCACGGTCACGGGAGAACGGCGTGCGGGTGTCCGTGCGGGCGCCCGGCAGCACGGCGCTCTTCGGTTCTTCTGCGAGCAGGCGCTCCGCGTCGTGGCCGGTGTATCCCATCAGCCGATTTTAGGGAGCTTGAGCTCGTCGAACACGCCGGCGTGCGCCTTCATCAGCCGGTAGTACAGCAACGCTCCGGTCTCGCGCTTGATGTAGAACCACTGCGTCTCGCGGGTCTGCACGTTCGGGCCGCTGCGCGTCGGTGACGTCCAGGTGTGCAGACCGGCGTCCTCGGCCATCGTGCGGGCGCGCAGCGAGTGCCACGGGTCGCTCACGATCACGGCGGTCTTCAGGTCGTGTTCCTTGGCGACGGACGCGACGGCGCGCAACGAGCCGAGCGTGTCCGCGCCCTCGCCGACCTGCAGCACGCGGTCCTCCGGGACGCCGCGCTTGACCAGCCACATCTTGCCGACCTGGCCCTCGGTGAAGTTGTCGCCGGGCTGACGGCCGCCGGTCGTGGCGATGTAGCCGACGACGCCCGCCTTGTAGAGGCCGAGCGCGTGCTCCAGCCGAGCCTCGAGAACGTCGGACGGAACGCCGTTGTACTGCGCGGCGCCCAGCACGATCGCCATGTCGGCCTTCGTCCAGTCGTCCACGCGCGCGACCTGCCACACGCGGAAAGCCGTGCCGCCCACCACCAGGGCGCCCACGATCAGCGCGCCGAAGAGCAGGCGCAGCACGACGCGACGAATCCTGGCCAGAGGTTTGAGGGGTGGGGTCCGCACCCCATGCATGCTTCCAGAACCTGGCGAGCCGTGCGTTGACGCCCCTGCGAGGATCATGGTCATGCCTGCTGAGCAGCCCACGATCCTCGCCACGTCCGGAGGCCTGCGGGCCGGGCACCGGACGTTCGTCGAATTCGGCAAACTGATCCACTTCGCGCTGGACCTGTCCGGAGTCGAGGGTCGCCGGCCGCGGCTCTGCCACGTCGGCACAGCAGGCGGCGACCAGCGGTACATGAACGCGAACATGGCCGAGGCGGGCAGCGTCGCGGGTGTCGACGTCTCGGTGCTGAACCTCTTCACGATGCCGCCGACCGACGACCTGGAGAGCTTCGTGCTGTCCCACGACGTCGTGTGGGTGGGCGGCGGCTCGGTGGCGAACCTGCTCGCGGTGTGGGAGGTCCACGGCCTCGGACCGGTGTTCCGCAAGGCGTGGCAGGCGGGCGTGGTGCTCGCCGGCGTGTCTGCGGGGTCGATCTGCTGGCACACCGGCGGCGCCACGGACTCGTTCGGCCCGGACCTCCGGATCGTCACGAACGGCCTCGGTTTCCTCCCGTACGGCAACGGCGTCCACTACGACTCCGAGGAGCAGCGCCGCCCCAAGGTGCACGAGGCGGTGGCCGCGGGAGTGCTGCCGACGACCTACTGCACCGACGACGGCGTCGGCCTGCTGTACCGGGGCACCGAGCTCGTCGAGGCGGTGACCGAACGGCCCGGTTCCGGCGCATATGTGGTGGTCAGGGAAGAGTCTTCAGCAACCGCTCAGGAGGAAAAGCTCGACACCAGGCTCCTGTGACACGGACCTTGGAGATGTGCGCTGGGCTCTGATCATCCTGCTGACCGCGGCGGTTTTCGTGGTCCCGGAGGCCTCGCCGTGCCACGCGCACGCCCGGTCATCGTTACGGCCCTCGACTGATATATCGCGCGGCCCTGATCTGGTGGACGCAAGCCCGGACAGCCCGGACAGCCCTGACGGCGATATATCGCATACGAGTCCCGATATATCGCATACTGCCCCGCCATCGGCAATATCCAATATATCGGCCGCCGATATGATGGATGTCGCCGCAGCCGGCGGCAAGTCCGACGTCGGCGTCGCCGTGATGGACCTGCAGACCGGTCAGACGATCTCGCAGGAGGGCGACAAGCAGTTCTACTCGGCGTCGCTCTCGAAGCTGATCCTCGCCGTCGACGCGTTGCAGCAGCCGTTGTCCGACGACGACAGTGACATTGAAAACAGGGACCTGATCCACCGCGCGTTGAGTGCGAGCGACGACGAAGCAATGGACGTGCTGTGGACACGGTTCGACGGCATGGACGCCATCGGCCGCGTAGCCGCCGAAGCAGGCCTCACCGACACTCACGCCCCTGACGACCCCTCGCAATGGGGAGAGGTCGTCATCACCGCGAACGACATGCTCCGGCTCTACCACTACATCCTGGGCTCGCCGGTCCGCGACACGATCGTCGCCGCGCTGTCGTCCGCTCCGTCCACCGCCGCCGACGGGTTCGACCAGGAGTTCGGCCTGCTCGGCGTCAGCGGCGCCTACGCCAAGCAGGGCTGGATGTTCTACCTGCCGGGCGACGTCTACCTGCACAGCGCGGGCGTCCTCGACAACCGCTACGCCGTCGCCGTCCTCACCACGAGCCCGACGGGCAACTGGACCACAGCGCGCACGGCGGTCAATGCGGTGTCCAAGGCCCTCCTCGTGAAGCTCGGCGTCAACGGCTAGCGCGCCACCGCCTCCGTTCCTCCATCGTCGCGAGCCATTCACCCGTGTAGTCGCTGACCATCGTCAGCGCCACCACGGCCGCCACAACCGCGACGAACAGCACCGCGACGAACAGCACCGAGGTCACGGTCTCGAAGCCGAACGTCTCCATCGGCAAGGTGAGCCCCCAGGTGAACAAGATGTACAAGCCGAAGTTCTTCCGCCGTGCCATGTGCACGTTGGTCACCCGCGTCAGCGACACCCCGAGCACCACCATCGTGAGCGTCACCGCGAGCCCGGCGAACAGGTAGTACGGCAGGCGCTCTCCCGACATCGAGGAAACCGCCACCACGGGCACCACCAGCAGGGCTCCCACCACGACGAGCACGGTGCCGAGCATCTGGATCCGCCGGGCCGGCGCGCCTTCACCGTCATCCGGCTCCAGTGACCCCTTCTTCGCGAACACCATCCGGTGCACGGGCTTACCGGCCGCCGCGACGAGTGCCGACGCGGCGAAGAGCGTTACCAGGAACACCAGCGCCACGCCCCGCAACGACTCCCCCGGCCTCCCCACCGGCTCGAGGGTGAACGAAAGCCAGTAACACGGGTTCAGCAACAGCAGCGTGGCCCCGGTCAGCACCACGAAGACATGCCGCAACCGAGCCGCCGTGAGCTCGGTGACCCGCGAGGCCACCACCCCCGCCGCCACCGCGCACAGACAGGCCATCCCGGCCGTCACCGCCGCCCCCACCAGCACGGGCGGATTACCCACCTCCGTGGTCGCCGCGAACACGACCACCCACGCGACCAGCACGACCCCCGCCACCGCCACCGCGATGCCGCGTCCCCTCAGCTTCTCCCCCGTCATGCGCCTTACACGCCGGACAGGGCCTGTTCGTTGCCACGACGGGAATTCGGCTTCCTCGGCGTCAACGGCTGACCCGGAACGGCCGGTCGTACACGCCGGTGTACTCGCGCAGCGCGAGGTAGCCGGTCACCTGGAGCGCGATCGCACCGACCATCAGCGCGCACAGCGCCACGGTGGTCGCGGCCTCGGCCTTGAACGCGAAGTTCCCCGCGGAGATCGCGACGACAGAAGTGATGGCGAAGGGGATGACCGCGCTGCGCCGGCGTGCCGAGTAGACGTCCTTCACCCGTGTCAACATCAGCCCGAGCAGCACGGGAGTGAGCGTCACCAGCACCACGCCGAGCAGAAAAACGGCCAGGGGCGAGGACACCGTCGACACCACCACCGCGGCCGAGATCGACAGTCCGGCACCGGCCACCACGAGCACGGTGCCGAGCACTCGAACCCGGCGCGCCTCGTCCCCGTCACCGGAACCCGCCACGACCGGCCCGTACGCGTCGGCGACAACCCGGTGCGTGGTCCGGCTGAGCCGCACGACCAGCACCAGCGCGATCGCGACCGGTGCGCACAGCGCCAACGCGGGCCTGCTGGTGAACTCCCCGGCCGTGTCCTCGACGTTCAGCGCGGACCAGCAGACCGGGAGGACGAGAGCGAGAACGGCACCTTCCAGCACCACCAACACGTGCCGTAGCCGAGCCGCCGCCGCGGCATCGCCGATCCGCGCCGCCACCGACCCGGCGCCTGCCAGGCATAGGCACACGAGCCCGGCAGCCAGCGACGCCGCGAGCAGCACGGGCGGGTTGCCGGCCTCCGTCGTCGCCGCGAACACGATCACCCAGGCGACCAGCACGACCCCGGCCGCGGCCACCGCGAGGCCACGCCGCCTCATCTGCTCCCCAGTCATGCTTCCTACACGCCGAACCGGGTCTGTTCGTTGCTGCCCTCGCCCGATTCGTTCCGCCGCGTGCGCAGGTAGAGGGAGAAGGTGATCCAGATGGCCATGATGTTCGCCGCCATCACCGGCGCGACGATCAGCACCAGGTAGAGGAGCGTGCTCAGCGCGGTCGAGAGGCCCAGTTCCGCGGGGTGCACCACGAAATAGAGATGTGCGGCAACAGCGGCCATCGAGGCGATTCCGGGCAGGTACACCAACCTGTACAGGTGGTTTGGGCTGGTCACGCGCATCATGGCCAGCCCGGCGAGCGGCGGCCCCAGCGCCACCGCGACCGAGCCCCACACGGCAGACAGAGCGGGCTGCGGCAGTGACCACCCGACCGCGAACGCACCGAGCGCCAGCACCGCGCCCGCGAGGACCAGCCCGCGGCCGAGAACTCTGATCCGTTCGACGTCCATGTGCCCAACACGCGCAAGCGAGCCGGACCGTTGCCTCAACTCGCCCGCAACACCTGACGCGCCACGACGAACGCGATCCCGCCGAGCACGACGACGACAGCCAGCAGCACGAGATACACGGCAGACGACGCCGGCGCCATCACCTCGGCGAAACCGGCGACCAGTGCGCAGAAGATCGTGCCGCCCCACCACACCCCGAGCAGGCGACGAACCAGACGAGCCCCGTTGACGTCTACGAATCCATCACGCGCACACGAACGTGCCGTGGCGAGACTCAGCCCGGACAGCACACCCCAGAACGCGCCGATCCCTGCCGTCATCACGCCGATGACGTTGATCGGACTGTGCGCGGAAGGCAGGTTCAGGCCGGCCACGACGAGCGCGATGCCCAGCACCACCGCCGCGCCGATCACGAGCGATCCCGTGACCGCCAGCCGCGCTCTGATCCACTCGACCCGCGCGGGGGGCGCCGGGACCCAGTGCGGCGGCGGGCCCTGGCCGATGATCATCACCAGCCGAGCGTGCCACGACTCGGTCAGGTCGGCAGTTCCGGGGAAGCGACGCCCCACGACTTGACGCTGTTCTCGACCTGAATGGCGGCGACCATGGCCGGCACCACCGACCCCAGCACCGCCACGGTGTAGACGACCGAGCTCAGGCTGGTCAGCAGGCCGGGCACCTCGGGGTAGTCCGTGTACAGCGTGTGCAGGGAGGTGACGCTCGACGCAACGGAGACGACCATCCACATCCGCAGCGGCATGGCCTGGGTTCGCGTCTCGGTCACCCTCGTCATGACCAGGCCCGCGCCGGCAGCGCCGAACACCGCCAGGAGGCCCACCATCGCGAGGGCGGGGCGAGCGCTGTCCACCGGCAACGTCATCGCCGCGACGAACGCCGCGAGCGCCAGCCCCGGCATGGCCACGACGAGCACGACGCCGAGTTGCCTGATCTCCTGCGGGCTCTTGCTCGTTGTACGCACGGAGACAGCACGCCTCAACGCGGCGAACCGTTGCCTGCCGGCGAGAAACCGCGGGCCCAGTTACCACCGGGCCCGCGGGAAACCGCTTCTCAGCAGCCGATCAGGCGCGCCGCGAGGTACGCCTCGAGCTGGTCCATCGCCACCCGCTCCTGCGACATCGTGTCCCGCTCCCGCACCGTCACGGCGAGGTCGGTCAGCGTGTCGAAGTCGACCGTCACGCAGAACGGCGTGCCGATCTCGTCCTGACGGCGGTAGCGGCGGCCGATCGCACCGGCGTCGTCGAAGTCGACGTTCCAGTTGCGGCGCAGCGCCGTCGCCAGGTCGCGGGCCTTCGGCGAGAGATCCGCGTTGCGCGACAACGGCAACACGGCGACCTTCACCGGCGCCAACCGCCTGTCGAGCTTCAGAACCACCCGCTTGTCCACGCCACCCTTGGCGTTCGGCGCCTCGTCCTCGGTGAACGCCTCCAGCAGGAACGCCATCATCGGGCGGCCCACACCGGCGGCCGGCTCGATCACGAACGGCCTGTAACGCGAGTTCGTGGCCTGGTCGAAGTACGAGAGGTCGACGCCGGACTGGTTCGAGTGCGTCGTGAGGTCGAAGTCGGTGCGGTTCGCGATGCCCTCGAGCTCCCCCCACTCCGACCCTGCGAAGCGGAAGCGGTACTCGATGTCGACAGTCCGCTTGGAGTAGTGCGACAGCTTCTCCTGCGGATGCTCGAAGTGGCGCAGGTTGTCCGGGTCGATCCCCAGGTCGACGTACCACTTCGTGCGCTCGTCGATCCAGTACTGGTGCCACTCCTCGTCCGTACCCGGCTCGACGAAGAACTCCATCTCCATCTGCTCGAACTCGCGGGTGCGGAAGATGAAGTTGCCCGGCGTGATCTCGTTGCGGAAGCTCTTACCCTGTTGAGCGATGCCGAAGGGCGGCTTCTTGCGCGAGGAC
>JAVXWK010000417.1:0-4230 GCA_032230575.1 Pseudonocardiales bacterium
TGGCCGCGACCCTCGATGTTGGCCGGACGGGTCTCCATGCGGACGACGTGGTCCTGCTTGAGCTGGAGCTCGACGGCGTCCTCGATGGTGACGATGCGCTCGTCGGCCGGCACGAACGACGACAGCACGTTCAACGACGTCGTCTTGCCGGAGCCGGTGCCGCCGCCGATCAGGATGTTCATCCGCCCGTGCACGCAGCACTGCAACAGGTACGCGGTCGCGGGCGTCAGCGTGCCGAACCCCACCAGGTCGTCGACGGTGAACGGGTCGGCCGCGAACTTCCGGATCGTCAGCACCGAACCGTCCAGCGCGATCGGCGGCACGACGGCGTTGACACGGCTGCCATCGGGCAGACGCGCGTCGACCAACGGCGAGGCCTCGTCGACGCGACGGCCGACCTTCGCGACGATCTTGTCGATCGTGCGGCGCAGGTGCGACTCGTCCGCGAACGCCACCGGAACCGGCTCCAACCGGCCCGCGCGTTCGACGTAGACCTGGTCGTGGCCGTTGACCATGATCTCGGAGATGCTCGGATCGCGCAGGTACGGCTCCAGCGGCCCGTGCCCGAGGATCTCGTCCAGCACCTCCAACGCGATTCGCGCGCGGTCGGCGTTGGTCAGAGGTGTCTCGTCACGTTCCAGCACCGCCTGCAACGTCTGGCGCACGCGGGTTTCGAGCTCGCGCTGGTCGAGGTGCGCGTCGTAGAGCTTGGGGCCCAGCACTTCCAGCAGTCCCGCGTGGACGCTGCGCTTGACCTCGGCGAACGGGTCGGCGGTGCGGGCCTGCCTGCGCACCTGTGGTGCCGGTGAGCCGGATTCCCGTTGCGCGGCAATGCGGTTGGCCAGGCTCATCGGAACCACCTCTTCGACTTGACGGCGGCGACCGCGGGCTCGGCGAGCACGTGCTCACGGGCGAGCCGCGTGATCGCCTCGCTCACCGGGTGCTTCGGCTGGTCGAGGACGATCGGGTTGCCCTTGTTGACCGAGATCGGCACGTCGCGGCTGGACGGCACGTGCGCGCGGATGTCGCTGCGCACCACGCGGTCGATGTCGTCCATCGTGAGGCCGACCTTGGCGTCCGAGCGGTTCAGCACGACCGAACGGATGTCGTGCGCGTAGGACAGCAGGTCGAGCATGTCCAGCGTCACGCGCAGGTTCTTCAACGCCGGCACGTCCGGCGTGGTCAGCAGGACGTGGTGGTGCGAGGCGTCCATCGCGGCCAGCACGTGCTCGCTGAACGCGGACGGCGTGTCCACCACCACGAAGTCGAACATCGTCGGCAGCACCTCGAGCAGCTCGGTGACCAGGCCGGCCGGAACCCGTTCCGCGTCACCGGGTTCGACCGGGGCGAGCAACGCGCTGAGGCCCGGTCTGCAGGACGTGAGCAGCGACGCGGCACCGGCGACGTCGACGTGGCCGAGCATCCCGAGCCCGTGCACGATCGTGCGGACCGGCTCGGCCCGCAGGCAGATCCCGATGTCGCCGAACGCGAGATCGAGGTCCACCAGGCAGACCGACCGCTCGCCACCGGCCGCGAGCACCGCGGCCAGGTTCACCGCGAGCGTCGTCTTGCCGCACCCGCCCTTCGCCGCGAACACGGTGACCACCTGGCCCTGTCGGTGCTCCGTGAAGCGAGGCTGCGGTACGCCGCTGACCTGTGCCGACAACGCCCGCGACCGGGCACAGGCGTCCACCAGGGAGGCGAGGTCGTCCCGCGCGACGACCTCACGGACCCCGGATCGCAACGACTTGGTCAGCACCACGACGTCGACCACGTCCCGCAGCAGCACCACGCCGACCGACGGCCGTTCGAACCGCAGCGCCTCGGTGAACGTCAGCGCCTCGTCCAGGTTGATCGCGGAGCCCACGACCACGAGCGACTCGAAGGGGTCCGCGCCGAGCAGCTGCGAGGCCTCGCCCAGTGTCTCGACGACGCGGACCTCACCGCCGAGCGCGGGGGAGAGCTGTCCGGCACGGGCGGCCGGTTCGCACAGGATCGTCATGGCACGCCTCAGTTTCCGAACAGGGAGCGGTTGTCGATGCCGTTGCCGGGCGTGATCTCGGACTTGCCGCCGAGCAGCGCGAAGTAGAGCGTTCCGGTCTGCTGGCCGTGGATGAGCTTCTCCGCGTCCGCCTGCTTCACCGCGACCGTCACGATCGCCTTGCCGACGTCGCCGTCCTCGGCCGCCTTCTTCTCGTCGACGACGGAGAGCACCTCGAGGTTCGCCAGCAGCAGGCGGGTGGACTGGTTGCGCTCGTACTGCTTGGAAAGCCCGTCACCGGCCGGGGTGTTGCCCTTGCCGTCCATCACCGTGAAGGTGTCGAAGACCGCGACCTTCGAGCCCTTCTGGATCAACCCGCCGGCCCGCTGCCACGCCTCGGTCGGCACGGTCACCGCGATCATCCCGTCGGGGATCGAGATGCCCTTGGCGAGCGACGCGGCCTCGGTGAACAGCGTCTTGGTGAGCAGCTGACCCTCGGCGACCTCCGACGAGGTGACCAGGCCCGCGATCGACGAGTCCACTGAGGACATGGTGTTCTCCGGAACGCTGCTCTTGGGCATCTGCTGCTGTTCCACGAGGTCCGCGAGCCTGTCGCCCGCAGTTCCGGCGGGGATGCGGTCCTTCGCGACGAGCACGGTGACGGCCTGCTGGCCCGCGATGGCGCGTGAGTCGGCGCTGCGGACGTAGAGGAACACTCCTGCGCTGCCGCAGACGGCCAGCAACAACGCCAGGATGATGATGAGTGCGCGGTTCTTCATGACGACTCCTGGGGTTTCAGCCGGTGAGCTGGACGATGCGGACACCGAGGTCAGGGCCGCCGATGGTGCCGGTGTTGGGCAGGAGGCCCTGGACGAAGTAGCCGGCGACGCACTTGTCCGAGCCCTTGCACTCGTCCTTGTTGGTCAGCCAGTCCTTCTGCGACGCGCCTGGGATCCAGTACCCGGTGATCACGAATCCCGCGAAGCCCGACAGCGTGTAGGTGCCACCGGTTCCACTACCGGTGACCTTCGTGTAGATGGGCAACCAGACGGGCTGGTGCGCGGACCACGACGCGGCGAGTGCTGACTTGCAGTCCTTGCCGGCCGAGGCGCCGGTGTCGGAGCTGTAGGTGTTGTTGTTGATCAGCACGGAACAGTCGTTGTCCACCTCGTCGACCCAGCCGAACTCGCCAGGTCCGTCCGACCCGGAGGGCCCGCCAGGGCATCCGGTGCCGCTGGTCGTGTGCAGCTTGAGCACCCGGTGCGCCGACAACGGCGGTGTGGTCGGCGGTACCGGGCCGAACACGGTGCCGCCGGAGGTCGCCTGCGACCACTCGCACCACGAGATCGTCAGGGCGATCGTGGTCGCGGTCTTCGGCGCGCCCCAGGTGGCGCGGGCGCAGGCACGAACCCGGGTGCCGTCGTAGGAACCGTTGCCCGCCAGCGCTCTGGCGAACATCGGTGGCAACAACGTGCCGCCGCCGGAGGTCTGCGTCGAGGTGTGCACGTCCACGTACTTCATGCCGGACGCGGGCTTGGCCGGGCAGTCGACCATCGTGCCGGACGAGGCACTGCACGAGGACAGCACGCCGGTGCCGTCGAACCCGCACACCTTGTCCACAGTGGACACTCCATCCTTGGCGTTGTGGTTGGCGAAGTAGTTCGCCTTGTTCACCTGGCAGGTCGTCGCGCCGGTCGCACAGCCGCGAGCCACGGCGAGAGCACCCGCGTCGGCGCCGTTCTGCAGCTCGGCGCGCTCCTGGTAGATGAAGCCGACGTCGATGACGATCGCGCCCATGCCGAGCAGCACGCCGAAACCGAGCAGGATCGCGATGAGCACACCGAGTGCGCCGCGGTCGTCCGATCGCATCATTCGCATGGCATGACACCCTTGGCGCTCAAGGTGATCGGGGAGCCGAAGCTCGCGCCGCCGAACATCCCGGCAAGCCCACCGACCGGCGTGACGAAGTCGAACGTGTAGGTGGCCGTCACCTCGGCGTTGGAGCTGCCGGGGGTGCCCGCGGGACAGGCGGTGACCGAGACGCTGACGCCGGACAGGCCGGTGGCGGCGTTCTGCGTACGTGCGGCCGCACCGGACTGCTTCAACGCGGCGACGCGGACGCCTTCCCGTGCCGCCTGCGTGAGGGTGATCTGGGCGTGCAGCGCGCGCCCGAAGTCGACGATGCCCATCACCAGGACCAGGAGGATCGGCATCAGCAGTGCGACTTCGACAGCGGTCGCGCCGCGGTC
>JAVXWK010000545.1:0-3433 GCA_032230575.1 Pseudonocardiales bacterium
CCGAAATTCGCGCTGCTGCGCGGGAAGCGCCGAGCCGCCGCTAACGCCCGGCTCACTGGGCGCACGGTCCACAGAGGCGCACCTATGAGTCCACAGACGACACGTGGTTCGGTTTCGACGCGATCCAGCCGGCCGGTCTGTCCGAGGAGTTCAAGCTCGTCCCGATGGGCGGTCACACCGCCGGGCACACCGGCATCGCGGTGCACGACGGATCGCGGTGGCTGCTGCACTGCGGCGACGCCTACTACTACCACCGGGAACTGGACGCGGACCCCGAACCGCACCCGTTGCTCGACATCGTGCAGACCGGTTCGGAGGTGGACCACGGTCTTCGCGTCGACACCCAGGCCCGGCTTCGCGTCCTCGCCCGCGACCACGCCGCCGAGGTCACGGTCTTCAGCGCACACGACCCGTGGGAATTCGGCAGACTGGCGTCGTGACCCGATTGAGGAAGTGCTGACGTGCACGCCGCCGGTCTGGTGCTGCACCCGCAACGTGACTCCGCCGACGCCGTCGCCGCGGTGCTCGGCTGGGCGGCCCACCGCGGTGTCGAGATCCTGGGCATCAAGGACGAGATCCAGCGACTCCGCTGCGAGGCCACCCCGGTCTCCGCGGAGGAGCTGGGCCGCCGCGCCGACCTGGTGGTGAGCCTCGGCGGCGACGGCACGATGCTGCGCGCCATGCGCCTGGCCGACGGTGAGCGCGCGCCGGTCCTGGGCGTCAACCTGGGCAAACTCGGCTTCCTGGCCGAGGTGGACGTGCCCGATCTCCCCGCTGCCCTGTCCGCCATCGACGCCCACGCCTTCACCGTCGAGCCGCGCCTGGCCGTCGACGCGGAGTTCAACGGCGGCAAGGTGACGGCGTTCAACGACATAGCGGTGGTCCGCGTGCCGGGCGACGGCAGCGCTCGGGTGGCGGTGCGCGTGGCCGGTCAGCCGTTCGTCAGCTACGCGGCGGACGCGGTCATCGTGGCCACCCCGACCGGCTCGACGGCCTACAGCTTCTCCGCGGGCGGGCCGATCACCAGCCCGTCCGTCGAAGCGCTTCTCGTCACCCCGGCCGCGCCGCACTCCGCGTACAGCCGCGGTGTGGTGCTGTCGGTTCAGGACGATGTGGAGCTCGACCTGCTGCCGTCCAGCGGCAGGCTCGCGGTCGAGGTGGACGGCATGGTCGCGGGCTACGTCGGACCGGGCGAGCGGGTGTCGTTGCGCGGCAGGCCCGCCGCGGCCAGGGTGGTGCGGCTCGGCATGACGACGTTCTACCAGCGGGCGCGGCGCAAGCTGCAGCTCACGGACTCGGCGGAGCTGACGTGAGCGGTCCATCGAGGACGCGAGCCGGGCGCTCTGGATGAACTGACCATCTCGACCTAGGCTGCACCGGCGCTCGGCGAGCGCCGGGCTGAATGGGGGCACCGAGATGACGGAGTTGAACAGACGCAGCATGTTCGCGTTGGGCGCGGGCATCGCGGCGATGGGTGCGGCGGGCACCGGGGTCGCGTCCGCCGGCACCGAACACGAGGCCGATCTGCCGGGATTCCGGCACAACTACGCCCAGGTCAACGGAGTGCGTCTGCACTACGTGACGGGCGGGCGCGGTGAGCCACTCGTGCTGCTGCCGGGGTGGCCGCAGACGTGGTGGGAGTACCACAAGATCATGCCCGCGCTGGCCGCGAAGTTCCGCGTGATCGTGGTCGACCTGCGTGGCATGGGCGGGTCGGAGAAGCCTCAGGGCGGCTACGACAAGAAGACGATGGCGGCGGACATCCACGAGTTGGTCAAGAAGCTGGGCTACAAGGACGTCAACATCGCCGGGCACGACATCGGCAGCCAGGTCGCGTTCAGCTTCGCGGCCAACTTCCCCGGCGCCACGCGCAAGGTGGCGCTGATGGACGTGCTGCACCCCGACGAGGGCTACTACCAGATCCCGCTGCTGCCGCCGCCCGGCGGTTTCAGCCTGTGGTGGTTCGCGTTCAACCAGGCGCAGACGCTGCCGGAACAGTTGCTCGCGGGGAGGTTCCGGTTCCTGATCGACTGGCTGTTCGCCAACACCGCGCTCAACCCGGCCGCGATCGACGAGCGCTCGCGCCAGATCTACGCGCGGGCCTACAACTCGCCGGACGCGATCCGGGCGGGCAACGGCTGGTACAAGGCGTTCCACCAGGACATCGCCGACGGCAAGACGTACGCGAAGCTCACGCCGCCGGTGCTGGGGCTCGCGTCCGTGCTGTCGTTCGAGCAGTTCCAAGCGGCGCTGCCGAACGTCGCGGTGAACGGCAAGGCCGTCGCGGTCGACGGTGCCGGGCACTGGCTCGCGGAGGAGTCGCCCGACGCCGTCGCCCGTGAGCTCACGGCGTTTTTCGGCTGACCCGAGGGATGAACGCCGCGACCACGCACGCGAGCAGCGCGGTCGCGGCGCCCAGGCAGACCCGGCAGCATCGCGCCGACATCAGCGTTCGTTGTCCCGCAACCGTCGCAACGTCAACGCCAGGTGCAGCCTGAACCGCCCGGACGCCGAGTCGAGCTCGAACCCGAGCATCGACTCGGCCCTGGCCAGCCGCGCCGTCATCGTGCTGTGGTGCCGGTGCAACGCGGCCGCGGCCTGACGAACCGACCCGGTCGCCACCAGTGCTTCGAGCGCGGTGATCAGGTCGGCATCGGCCTTGTCCAGCGCCTTCACGTCGGCCAGCGCGGCGATGTCCGCCGGGTCGAGCTGCTCGGCGAGAAGCGCCAGACCGCCGAGCTTCTCCCACCACACAACGGGCTCACTGTCCGATGTGTACCGCAGCGCTGTGCGTGCGGCCTGCCACGACTTGGCCGCGTCGATGGCGGGCAGCAACGGCCCCACGCCCAGCCGCCCGTCCGCTTCCGGAACGTCGGTGGCCAGCACCGCCCGCACGTTCCCCAGCCGCACCGACCGCCCGGGTACCTCGCCCGTCGCCGCCAGCACCCGCAACGGCGTTGTGGCCGCGATGCCGAGCAGGTGCAGCGCTCGAGAACGTTCAGCCGTGCCAACGCTTTCGGAGAGCACCAGCTCGATCAGTGCCGGATCGCCCAGCTCCGGCAACGGCACGCTGGAGTGCTCCAGCAGCACAGCAGCGGCGATCGCGAAGCGTTCCAGCAGCATGTCGTCGAGCGGCGCGGGTTTCCCCTCGCGGGCCGCCCAGACCTCGACACCGCCCTCGAGCGCCCGGGCCACAGCCCTCGCGGGCACCGGACCCGCTGTCACGGCACCACCGGAGTCGGCCCGCAACGACAACCCCTGCCCCGGCGCGTGCAACCCGACCGGGCACCCGGCGAGCTCGGACGTGCTGCGCACCAGCGTGTCGAGGCCAGCGCGCTCGGTGATGAGGCGATCGAAGAACCCGATCACCCGCACCGCGCTCTCGGCGTCGGCGTCCAACCCGGACAACCTCAGCAACAGGCCTCTCATCCCG
>JAVXWK010000549.1:0-17181 GCA_032230575.1 Pseudonocardiales bacterium
CGTTCAGCACACCGCTCAGGAGCTCCCGTTCTCCCTCACGGCCGCGAAACACCCCGTCCCGATTCCCCGACACCCATTTTTCCTTTCGCTCCGCGGCGGCGGAGAACAAGCGCTGCATTACCACAACGACCCTCGTGCCGACCAGCCCTGAGGCAGCACCCCTAGGCCGTCCGGATGACCATGCGAGGTCGCCTGCCGGTTGCCGCTACCCATTCGAGTAGTTGCCCGGCGGATCATACGGGCACCCTCCCTGTTGAGACGCCCATAGCGTAGGAACCTTTACCTGGGCAAGTGGCGCTGTTTCTCCTAGCATCAATTCCGCTGATCCATTCACCCGCGGATTGTGGAGAGATCTTGGAAAACCGGCTGAAAGCGTGGTGTGCCGGAATCAGCGACCAGGTGACGCCCGGCACGACCACCGTTGTGGAAGGCGCGCCCGGTACGGGCAAGACCGCGGCGCTCGACGACCTCGCCGCGCGCTGGGAGGCATCGGGCCGCCACGTCGTGCAGGCGCGCGGAAGTGCGCTGGAGGGCGATCTGCCGTTCGGGATCGTGGCCCAACTCTTCGACCTGGCCGACCCCGAGCTCGTGCCGCCCGAGGCTCTCGGGGCGCTGCGGCTGACCGCTGCTTCGGCCGACTTCGGTGTGCTGCACGGTGTGTACCGGCTGGCTGCCGCACTGGCGGGCGCTTCCGGGTTGCTCGTGGTGGTGGACGACGCGCACTGGGCTGATGCCGCGTCACTGCGCTGGCTCGCCTATCTGGCTCTGCGTATCCAACGGCTGCCCATCTCTCTCGTGCTGGCCGTGGGTGTTGGCGAGCGGTGTGACGACCCTTCTTATGGCGAGATCCTCGCCGCGTGCCACCGCGTCACGTTGGACAACCTGACTCTGGACGACATCGCCGCGTTGATCTCTCCAGCGCCGGCGCCCGAGTTCGTCGCTGCCTGCCTGGACGCGACCGGTGGCAACCCGCTGACCGTGACGCGGCTCGTGAAGGCGTTGGCGGAGGACGGGGTGCCGCCGACCGCCGAGGCCGTGTGGCGGGTCGCGCAACGCGGTGCGGAGGTGGCCGGCGAGGTCATGGCGGCCCGGTTGCGTCGCCGCCCGGCCGCTGTCGTGGCCGCGGCACATTTGTTGGCTGTGCTGGGGCCGTCGCCGCATCCTGATGTGCTGGCTGAGCTGTCGGGGCTGAGCCCCGTTGAGCTGGCCGAGGCCGTGCGAACAGTCGAGCTGCTCGGCGTGGCCGGTCCCGCGGTTCTCGACGACGTGCCCGCGCCCGCACGGGCTGCTCTGCATCTCCGGGCCGCACGGGCGTTGCGCACGCACGGTGCTTCCGACCGCGTTGTGGCCGAGCATCTGCTGGAGACCTCGCCAGGGCTGGAGCCGTGGGCGGGTGAAGTGCTCGACCGGGCCGCGCAGGAAGCCGTGAACCGGGGAGACACCTCCGGTGCCGCGCGGTTGTTGTGGCGGGCGCTGCGCGAACCGGTGGCGAATCCGTCGCGGGCGTTGCGGTTGTTGGGTGTGGCCGAGCTGGTGGGCAACCTTCCCGGCGCCACGGCTCGGTTGCGCGAGGCGTTCCAGTCCGATGTGGACGATGCCGAGTCCGCTGTGGCGTTGTCTTATGCCTTGCACGCCGAGGGGAAGCCTGCCGAGCTGGCCTCGGTGCTGTCGGGCAGTTCTCCGTGGGTGCGGGCGCATCTCGCCGTGCACGGGTTGGCGTGGCAGGAAGCTGTTCCTGCGTCGATTTCGCTGGACACTCCCGCCGGTGTGCTGCACCACGTGATGGTCGGTGACATCAGCGCTGCCGAGGCCGTGCCGCTGGTGTCGACGTCGACCACGATGTCCGCGCTGACGTCCGCGATGATCCTGAACCTGGCTGATGCCTTGGACTCCGCGCTGACCGTGCTCGACGACGTCGACCGCGCGCAGGCTCCGGCGTTGCGCGCGTTGACGTACGTGATGCGCGCGAACGTCCAGCGCCGCAAGGGAGATCTCGCGTCCGCCCGCGCTGACCTGACGTTGGCCGGCGATCACCTGCGCCAGGACGGGCGCTGGCTCGCGGTTTCGACGTGGCGCGCCGCGCTGCTCGCCGACATCCTGCTCGAAGAGAGCCGCCTGGACGAAGCCGCCGCGCTGATTGCCGAAGCCTCGACGGACGAGGCTCGGCGCGTGTGGTCGTTCGGCGGCCTGCTGACCATTCGCGGACGCATGCTCACCGCGCGCGGCGACGATCACGAGGCGTTGCAGGCGTTCCTGGCTGCTGGACGCCACTGCGACGCCTGGCCGTACCGCAATCCCGCTGCCCTGGCCTGGCGTTCCGGCGCGGCTTTGGCCTGCGCGGCGATGGGTGACGGCGAACGCGCGCGCAACTTCGCCCACGAAGAAGTCGAGCTCGCACGCGCGTGGGGCGCACCGCGCGCGTTGGGCATGGCGTTGCGCGCGGAAGGCCGAGTGACCGCGGGCGCGCTCGGCCGCACGTTGCTCGAGGAGGCCGTGCGGGTGCTGCGTGGCTCCCCTGCCCGTCTGGAACTCGCGCGCGCGTTGGTCGACCTCGGTGTGGTGTCACGACGTCAGGGCGACACGTCCGGTGCGCGCGCATGCCTGCGTGACGCCTTGGATCTCGCACAGAAGTGCGGCTCGTCCGCGATGGCCGCACGGGCGTACTCCGAACTGGTGGCCACCGGCTCCGGGCCTCGGCGGATGCGTCAGACCGGTCCGACCGCACTCACTCCGACCGAACACCAGGTGGCGGCTCTGGCCGCACGTGGACGGTCCAATGAGGAGATCGCCTCGACGTTGCTGATGCCCGCGGACGCCGTCGAGGGCCTTTTGTCCGGGACGTACCGGAAGCTGGGCGTGTCCGGCCGCCTGCAACTGGCCGAAGCACTCGACGTTGATTAGTGCCGTGACGTGAGGGCCCGCGGTGCGCCCGCCTGACCGCGGAATGGCCGGCAAGATTTCATGTCGCGGCACTGGTTCGGACCCGTTCGGCCGATAGTTTCCGTTGCAACATTCGGCCTATCGTGCTGCGCATGGCCAGTGACCTGCAACGACGCAAGGTGACCGTGGTGTTCGGCGCGATGGACGCGAACAGTGACGGATTCCTGACCGAGAGCGACTTCCACGCGCTCACCGCACGTTGGGTGTCGCTGCGCGGCGGCGACGAGGAGCTGCTGTCCGGGGTGATGATGGGCTGGTGGGCGACGCTGCAGGCCATCGCGGGCAAGGACAAGGTGACCGTCGACAACGTCCTGAGCATCGTGGACGCGCTCCCCAAGACGCCGGAAGCCGTCACCGACACCGCCGACGCGATGTTCGGCGCCGTCGACGAGAACCACGACGACTACATCTCGAAGTCCGAGTACCAGACGATGATCTCCGCCTGGCTGGGCCACGACGGCGTCACCGACTTCGCCGCGCTGGACTCCGACGGCGACGGCAGGCTGTCGCGCGAGGAGTTCTCCCAGCTGTGGTACGAGTTCTGGGCCGGCGACAACGCGGAAGCCGCCGGCACCTACGTCTTCGGACCGGTCTGACGGATCACCGCGAGCCGCCCCTCTCCGTCCTGCCAGGAGCCGGTGACCACGCCGAGCGCGTCCTGCGGTGGACCGTCCTGGACGATCCGCCGCTCGAGGTCGATCATGACTTGGGTGGGCAGCGGACGGATCAGCGCACCGCGTGCCTGCGCCGGGCCGAAACCGGTACGGGCAGCCGAATCCGCGACGCCACCGGTGGTGACGAGATCCAGGATCGCGGCGATCCACACCGGGTCCGTCACCGCGTCGTAGATCCACCGCGTACCCAGCACGCTGTGCTCGGCCGTCGTGACGAGCGCGCCTGCTTCGAGCGGTGCGGGACGGTAGGTCAGCGGCACCTGCCACACCGCCTCGTCGTCGCGGAGCAGATGCGTTTCCACGCCGACCTGGCCTGCCGGGTCCTCGAACCGGAAGAACCCGGCAGGTCGCAGTGCGCCGTTTCCCTCGTACCACGGCTGCCTCGTGATCCAGGCCGGCAGGAAATCGCGAAACGACGGCGTCAGCGTTGCCCCAGCGTGAATCTTCCCCATGCCTCGCAGTCTACGAGTGCACGAGCGTGAAGAACTCCTGACGTGACGCGGGACTGTTCCGCAGCACGCCCTGCAGCGCCGACGTGACGGTGCTGGATCCCTTCACCCGCACACCTCTCAGCGCCATGCACATGTGCTCGGCCTCGATCACGACACCGACTCCCTTGGGCCGCAGGTGTTCCTGCAACCAGTCGGCGACCTGTTTGGTCAGCCGTTCCTGCACCTGCAGATCACGCGCGAACATCTCGACGACCCGCGCGAGCTTCGACAGACCCAGAATCCGTTCACCGGGCAGGTATCCGACGTGCGCGACCCCGTGGAACGGCAGCATGTGGTGCTCGCACAACGACTGCACGGGAATCCCGCGCGCCAGCACCAGTTCGTCGTAACCCTCGTCGTTCGGGAACGTCGTGAGGTTGAACGACAGAGGCGTCAGCAGCTCGGAGTACGCCTCGGCGACGCGGCGCGGGGTGTCGGCCAGGTGCTCCGAGAAAGGGTCCTTCCCCAGCGCCTTCAACAGGTCGGCCACCGCCTGCCGAGCCCCCTCGGTGTCGATCACGCGCGCACCGCGAGCCGGGACAGAGCCAGCGCGCCGACCAGCAAACCGAAGTCGCGCAACGCGATGTCGTAGTAGCCGGGCCCGGTCACCAGGTTGACGATGATGCCGAGCAGCCACGCGGCGACGACGAGCCCGCCCCACTTGGGCCGCAGCGCCACGAGCACGCCGGCCACGATCTCGATCACGCCGACGATGTACATGGCGGTCTGCGGCGAGCCGGGCACGATCGAGTCGATCCACGGCGCCAGGTAGACGGGCCAGTCGACGAGCAGGTTGAAGAACTTGTCCAGCCCGAACAGGATCGGCGCCACCGTGAACACGGTCCGCAACAGCACGAACGCCTGCGTCGCCGGGTCCGTGCGCGTCAGGACTGCCATGACTCCTCCTTCTAACGACAACTTTGGTTAACGTTAGAGGGAGATGCCGATTTTCGTCAACAGGAGTAGGTTTTAGAGATGGCCGACCACGTCGCCGCCGTCGCGACCCTCGACGAGCCGAACCGGCGCAAGCTCTACGACTTCGTGGCGCGGCAAACCGCGCCCATCAGCAAGGACGAGGCTTCCGAGGCCATCGGACTGCCGCGCACGACCGCGGCTTTCCACCTCGACAAGCTGGTCGAGATGGGGCTGCTGGACGTGATCCACGAGCGCCGCTCGGGGCGAACCGGCCCCGGCGCCGGCCGTCCGGCGAAGCTCTACCTGCGGTCCGAGCAGCAGATCGAGGTGTCGTTGCCGGACCGGCGGTACGAGGCGGCGAGCCACCTGCTCACGGACGCGCTGCTGGAGTCGGAGACGACGGGCGAACCGGCGCGCGAGATCCTGAACCGCCGCGCGTACGAGTGGGGCGAGGACCTGGCCGGGGAAGCCGGCGGCGATGTCGTGAAAGCGTTGGAGGACCTCGGTTTCGAGCCCCAGCAGGAGAACGCGACGATCCTGCTGGGCAACTGCCCATTCCACAGCCTCGCGCAGAAGCACACGCAGCTCGTGTGCGGGATGAACCTGTGCCTGATCAGCGGACTCCTGGACGGGATCGAGGCCCGCAGTCACACCGCGAGCCTCGATCCGTCACCTGGTCACTGCTGTGTACGCCTCGATCAGGCGCCGTCTTCCAAGTCGCCTTCGGTTTCCAGGTAGGCCGCGCGCAGAGCGTCCAAAGTGGACGGTTCCGGGTGCTCCCACATCTTGCGCTCGGCGGCCTCGAGGAGGCGTTCGGCGATGCCGTGCAGCGCCCAGGGGTTCGACGCCTGCAGGAACTTCCGCGTCTCCGGGTCGAGCACGTACGTCTCGGTCAGCTTCTCGTACATCCAGTCCGCGACCACGCCGGTCGTCGCGTCGTACCCGAACAGGTACTCGACCGTCGCCTGCAGCTCGAACGCGCCCTTGTACCCGTGGTTCCGCATCGCCCCGACCCAGCGCGGGTTCACCACGCGAGCCCGGAAGATCCGTGAGGTCTCCTCGGTGAGCGTGCGAGTCCGAACCGCTTCCGGACGCGTGCTGTCGCCGACGTAGGCCGCGGGTGCCTTGCCCGTCAACGCCTTCACCATCGTGACCATGCCGCCGTGGTACTGGAAGTAGTCGTCCGAGTCGGCGATGTCGTGCTCGCGGGTGTCGATGTTCTTGGCCGCCACCGCGATCCGCCGGTACGCCGACTCCATGTCCTCACGCGCCGCCACACCGTCGACGCCGCGCCCGTACGCGTAGCCGCCCCACACCGCGTAGACCTCGGCGATGTCCGACGAGTCGCGCCAGTTGCGACTGTCGATCAACGGCAGCACACCCGCGCCGTACGCACCCGGCTTCGAGCCGAAGATCCGCAGCGTGGCCCTGCGCTGGTCACCGTGCTCTTCCAGGTCCCGCAACGTGTGCGCACGCACGAAGTTGTGCTCCGCGGGTTCGTCGAGGTTCGCCACGAGCCGCACGGCATCGTCCAAAAGGGACACGACGTGCGGGAAGGCGTCGCGGAAGAACCCGGAAATGCGCACTGTGACGTCGATGCGCGGCCTTTCCAGCTCTTCCAACGAGATGACCTCGAGCCCGGTGACCCGGCGTGACTGGTCGTCCCACACCGGCCGCACGCCCAGCAGCGCGAAGACCTCGGCGATGTCGTCACCGGCGGTGCGCATCGCCGACGTGCCCCACACCGACAGGCCGACGGACGGCGGCCACTCGCCGTCGTTCTCGTCGCGGTACCGGGCGAGCAGCGAGTCCGCCATCGCCTGACCGGTCTCCCACGCGAGCCGTGACGGGATCGCCTTCGGGTCGACCGAGTAGAAGTTGCGGCCGGTCGGCAGCACGTTCACCAGGCCGCGCAACGGAGACCCGGACGGCCCTGCCGGGATGTACCCGCCGTCCAACGCGTGCAGCACGTGCGTCATCTCATCGGTCGTACGAGCCAATCGAGGAACGACCTCGACCGCGGCGAACTCCAGGATCTTCTGCACGTCGGCCGACTCGTGCAAAGTGCTCGCCACAGCGGCGTCCCAGCCGGCGTCCTCCATCGCCTGGACGAGCACGCGAGCCTGTTCCTCAACGGCGTCAACGTCTTCGCGGGTCGTGGTCGTGAGCCCGAGCGCCTCGCGCAGCCCCGGCAGCGCGGCGACCTGACCGCCCCACATCTGCCGTGCCTGCAGCATCGCGAGCACGAGGTTGACCCGCACCGACCCGGTCGGCGCCTCACCGAGGATGTGCAGACCGTCGCGGATCTGCACGTCCTTGACCTCGCACAGCCACCCGTCGACGTGCAGGATGAACTCGTCGAACTCCGCCTCGTGCGGCCGGTCCTCCAGACCCAGGTCGTGGTCGAGCTTCGCGGCCTGGATCAACGTCCAGATCTGCGCGCGGATCGCCGGCAGCTTGGCCGGGTCCATCGCGGAGATGTTGCCGTACTCGTCGAGCAGCTGCTCCAGCCGCGCGATGTCGCCGTAGCTGTCCGCGCGAGCCATCGGCGGCACCAGGTGGTCGACCAGCGTGGCGTGCGCGCGCCGCTTCGCCTGCGTGCCCTCACCGGGGTCGTTGACGAGGAACGGGTACACCAGCGGCAGATCGCCCAGAGCGGCATCCGTGCCGCACGACGCCGACATGCCAACCGTCTTGCCCGGCAACCACTCCAGGTTGCCGTGCTTGCCGACGTGCACCACCGCGTCCGCGCCGAACGAGGACTCGATCCACCGGTACGCCGCGAGGTAGTGGTGCGACGGCGGCAGGTCCGGGTCGTGGTAGATCGCGATCGGGTTCTCGCCGAACCCGCGCGGCGGCTGCACGATCACGACGACGTTGCCCGACTCCAGCGCGGCCAGGACGATCTCGCCGTCCTTCGACCTGGAGTGGTCGACGAACAACGTGCCAGGCGCCTCGCCCCAGTGCTCCTGCATCGACTCGCGGAAGTCGTCCGGCAGCGTGTCGTAGAACTCGCGGTAGTCCGCCGCCCCGATGCGCACGGGGTTGCTCTCGAACTGCTCCTGCGTCAGCCAGTCCGCGTCCTGACCACCAGCGGCGATCAGCGCGTGGATCAACGCGTCGCCGTCCAGCTCCTGCACGCCGGGCAGCTTGTCGCCGATGTCGTAGCCGTGGTTCTCCATGGCCTTGAGCAGCCGGACCGTGGACGCGGGCGTGTCGAGGCCCACCGCGTTGCCGATCCTGGAGTGCTTGGTCGGGTAGGCCGACAGCATCACCGCGATCTTGCGGTCCTTGGTGGGGATGTGGCGCAGCTTCCCGTGCCGGACCGCGATTCCGGCGACGCGCAGCGCCCGTTCCGGATCGGCCACGTAGACCGTGAGCCCGTCCTCGTCGATCTCCTTGAACGAGAACGGGACCGTGATGATCCGCCCGTCGAACTCCGGGATCGCCACCTGCGTCGCGGTGTCCAAAGGGGACAGTCCGTCGTCGTTCTCGTCCCACGACTCGCGGCTCGAAGTCAGGCACAACCCCTGCAGGATCGGCACATCGAGCGCCGCCAGCGCCCCGACGTCCCACGCGTCGTCGTCGCCACCCGCACTCGCCTTCGCGGGGTTCGTGCCGCCCGCCGCCAGCACCGTGACGATCAGCGCGTCGGCTTTCCCGAGGGTGTCGAGCAGTTCAGGCTCAGCGGTGCGCAGCGACGAGCAGAACACCGGCAGCGGCTTCCCGCCCTTCGCCTCGATCGCGTCGCACAACGCGTGCACGAACGCCGTGTTCCCCGCGACGTGGTGCGCCCGGTAGTACAGCACCGCGACGGTCGGGCCTTCGCCTGATTGTTCCCGTTCCAGCACACCCCACGTAGGCGTGGCCTGGGGCGTCGCGAACCCGTGGCCGGTCAGCAGAATCGTGTCTTCGAGGAACTTGTGCAGCTCGGCGAGGTTCTGCGAGCCGCCGTGCGCGAGGTAGAGGTGCGCCTCGGCACACACTCCGCCCGGCACCGTCGACAGCTCCATCAACGCGGCGTCCGGCTGCTGCTCACCACCGAGCACCACCACGGGCAACCCGCTGGCCAGCAGCCAGTCGAGCCCTTCCTCCCACATCCGGCGCCCGCCGAGAATGCGCACCACCACGAGGTTGACGCCCTCGGTCAGCGCGGGCAGGTCGTCGGTCGTGAGCCGGGCGGGGTTGCCAAGCCGGTACTCGGCACCACTCGCACGCGCCGACAGCAGGTCGGTGTCGGAGGTCGACAGCAGCAGGATCACGCAGGCTCCATCCCTCGTGGGGTCCGCGCCCCAGGTTGCGGGTGACTGGCGAAGCAGAGTTCCTGACTCCCAGCGGGTGCTGGTCACAGTGGCGGGACCGCGCCGGATTCACACCGGCTTCCTCCTGCGCTTCGTCGTTCGGGCTCACCCTAACCGGCGGGTTACAGTCCGACCTATGCGTACCAACCCGGATGCCTGTCCTGGCGCGGTCGAGCTGCACTCCGCAGCCGACGGCGGCCTGGCACGCATCCGGGTCCCTGGCGGCACACTTTCGGCAGCTCAGTGGGACGTTGTCCGGGTGGCCTCGGTGGAGCTCGGCAGCGGCTCGCTGGAGCTGACCTCGCGCGCGAACCTCCAGATCAGGGGCCTGGCCGACGGCGTCGAACTGGGTGCGCGCCTGCGCTTGGCCGGCCTGCTGCCCTCGGACACCCACGAACGCATCCGCAACATCATCGCCGCGCCCCTGGAGTCCAACCAGCCGCTGGTGGACGCCCTGGACTCGGCCCTGTGCGCCGACCCGGCACTGGCCTCGCTACCAGGCCGTTTCCTGGTGACGGTGGGCGAGTCGGTGAGCGGGCTGGGCGGCGACTTCGGCCTGGTCGACGACGTCCTGCTGCTGGCCGGGACCGATACAGGTGTGCGCGTTCACGATCCCGTCGATGCTGTGGTGACCGCCGCCCGCCTCTTCCAGGAGACGCGCGGAACAGCCTGGCGCCTGTCCGAAGTGGACGACGGTGTGCGAAAGATCACCGAGCACTTCGGCACCACCGACGCCCCGCGCATCACCCCGGCTGTGACGCCCGTCGCACCCTCGGCCACCACCCCCGGCGTTCCGCTGGGCCGCCTGGACGCCACACTGCTCGCGGGCATCCCGGTCCGGCTGACCCCGTGGCGCAGCCTGGTGGTCCCACCCGGCACCGACACCACCGGCCTGATCACCGACCCGGCCTCCCCCTGGCACGGCGTGAGCGCCTGCACAGGCCGCCCCGGCTGCGCCAAGTCGCTCTCCGACGTCCGCGCCGACGTGCAGGCCTGGCTCGAGCGCCCGGAACTGTCAGACCCGCTTGAGATGATTGGGATGGGGACCCGATCCCCCCAGGGGGCCCTCCAGTCCGGATCGATTCCGCAGCGCCCGGTCCACTGGTCGGGTTGCTCACGCCGATGTGGTCGCCCAGCCGGCGATGTGATCGAGTTCGTCGCGACCGGCGACGGCTACGAGGAGATCAGGTGACGGAGTACATCAAGGACGGCGCGGAGATCTACCGCCAGTCCTTCGCCACCATTCGCGCGGAATCGGACCTCACCAGGTTCCCCGCGGACGTCGCGAAAGTCGTCGTCCGCATGATCCACGCGTGCGGCATGACCGACCTCCCGAACGACGTCGCCTTCTCCCCCGACGTCGTCCGCAACGCCCGCGCAGCCCTCCAAGCAGGCGCCCCGATCCTCTGCGACGCCAACATGGTCGCCTCCGGCGTCACTCGCCGCCGCCTCCCCGAGGACAACGAAGTCCTGTGCTACCTCCAGGACCCGCGCACGCCTGAGCTGGCCGAGAAACTGGGCAACACCCGCAGCGCCGCCGCCTTGGAGCTCCTCCAAGACAGGTTCGAAGGTGCCGTCATCGCCATCGGCAACGCCCCCACGGCGCTGTTCCACCTGATCGACCTCATCGAGCGGGGCGCGCCCAGGCCCGCCGCCGTGCTCGGCATCCCGGTGGGCTTCATCGGCGCGGCGGAGTCCAAAGAAGCTTTGGCCGCAACGGACCTGGAGCACCTCGTGGTCCACGGCAGGCGCGGCGGCAGCGCCATGACGGCAGCGGCCATCAACGCGATCGCGAGCGAGGCAGATTGACTTACCCCCGCACGACAGCGGGGTTCGCCAGGCTCACGCCTGACAGTTCCTGTTTCTTCACCCTGAGAAGGGAGGTTTCGACGGTTGCCTCGCCGACTAGAGCCGGTTTGGTCTTACACCATCTCCACAGGCTGCTGCCGCCAGCCCGGCGGCCAGAATGTTCTTTGCGGCGTTCACGTCTCGATCATGAATCGTGCCACATCGGCACGACCAAACCCTCACGCTCAACGGCATCGATTCGACCCGAATGCCGCAGTGCGAGCACATCTTGCTCGACGGGAACCATCGGTCGACCACGATCACTTCGCGGCCGTACCACCTCGCTTTGTACTCCAGCATCGATCGCAGCTGAGCCCAAGACGCGTCGGAAATAGCGCGTGCCAGCCGACCGTTGCGGAGCATCCCGGACACGTTGAGGTTCTCGATCACGATCGTTTGGTTCTCACGAACGAGCCGAGTACTGAGCTTGTGGAGGAAGTCCTGCCGCCGGTCCGCAATGCGGGCGTGCACCCGCGCAGCCCTGCGACGAGCCTTCTCTCGGTTGGCCGATCCCATCTGCTTACGGCTGACGGCACGCTGTGCCCTCACGAGCCGCTCCTGAACTCGCCTCCCGTATCGCGGATTCGCAATCTTCTCGCCGGTCGAGAGAGTCACCAACGCCGTCACGCCAGCGTCGACACCAACCACCTCAGTAGTGGACGCACAGTGATCCACTGCAGTCTCTACCAGAAGCGACACGAACCAACGTCCAGCGCTGTCCCTGCTCACCGTGACGGTCGACGGCTCCGCACCCTCAGGCAGCGGCCTGGACCAGATGATCGCCAGCGGCTCTGTCATCTTGGCCAGCACAAGTCGGTTCCCATGCAAACGAAAGGCCGACCGCGTGTACTCCGCCGAAGCGCGAGACCTCCTGCGCGACTTGAAGCGCGGGTGCCGGGCGCGTTTAGCGAAGAAATTTCCGAACGCACGCTGCAAGTGCCGCAAGGTCTGCTGCAGCGGCACGCAGGACACGTCGCGCAGAAATCCCAGTTCCTCGGTCATCTTCCAGTTGGTGAGCATCGACGACGTGTCGCCATAGGTAACGCGCCGCTGCTCGACTCTCCACGCTTCGGCACGTGCTTCCAACGCCTTGTTGTAGACGAGCCTCACGCAGCCGAACGTGCGGGTCAACTCAACGGCTTGCGCGTCGGTCGGGTAGAAGCGGTACTTGAATGCCTGCTTCACGAGCGTCCTGCTCACAGATCGCAGCATAGCGAGCGATCGTTTGAGACCAACCTTGAGGGGTGGGAACACCCGTGCTTCTGCGATTCCACCGAATTGAGGTTTGAATGACGGGCAAGCTCTACGGCGTCGGCCTGGGTCCTGGCGACCCGGAACTCGTGACGGTCAAGGCCGCACGACTCATCAAAGAAGCCGACGTGGTCGCCTTCCACAGCGCCCGCCACGGCCGAAGTGTCGCCAAAACCATTGCGGAGCCCTATTTCCGCGAGGGCCAGATCCTCGAGCAGCTGGTCTACCCGGTGACGACCGAGGACACGGACGACTACCAGGGCGAGATCGACCAGTTCTACGAGGAAGCCGCCGCACGCCTCGCAGCTCACCTCGACGCGGGCCGCAACGTGGTGGTCCTCGCCGCGGGCGACCCGTTCTTCTACGGCTCCTACATGCACATGCACAAACGCCTCGCCGACCGCTACGAATGGGAAGTCGTCCCCGGCGTCACGTCGGTCAGCGGCGCGAGTGCGGTCCTCGGCACCCCGCTGGTCGAACGCGACGAGGTCCTCACGATCCTCCCCGGCACCCTCCCGCCGGCCGAGCTCGCGGCACGCCTCGCCGACACCGACTCGGCCGCGATCCTCAAGCTGGGCCGCACCTTCGGCAACGTCAGGCAGGCCCTCGAAGAAGCTGGGCGCCTCGACAACGCCTGGTACGTCGAACGCGCCACCACGGGCCGCCAACGCACGTCCCCGCTGGCCGACGTGGATCCCGAGTCGGTCCCGTACTTCTCCTTGGCCCTGCTCCCCAGCCACTCCAAGCCGAAGCCCGGCAAAGGCGAAGTCACCGTCATCGGCCTCGGCCCTGGCAAAAGCGACTGGCTCACTCCGGAAGCCCGCCAGGAGCTCGCGGCCGCCGACGAGCTCGTCGGCTACACCACCTACCTGAACCGGGTCCCGGACCGCCCCGGCCAGACCAAGCACGCCTCCCACAACCAGGTCGAGTCGGAACGAGCGGCGTTCGCACTGGACCTGGCCCGCAAGGGAAAGCGAGTAGCGGTCATCTCCTCTGGCGACCCCGGTGTGTTCGCCATGGCCACCGCGGTGCTGGAAGTCGCCGCGGAGACCAACGACATCCCGGTCAAGGTCATCCCCGGCGTCACCGCGGCGAACGCCGTGGCGGCCAAGGCGGGCGCACCGCTCGGCCACGACTACGCGGTGATCTCCCTGAGCGACAGGCTCAAGCCGTGGGACGTCATCGAAGAACGTCTGACCGCCACCGCCAAGGCAGACCTCGTGATCGCCATCTACAACCCGGCGTCCAAGGCCCGCACCCACCAGGTTCAGGAGATGCGCGACCTGCTCCTCAAGCACCGCGCGCCGGAAACCCCCGTGGTGGTCGGCCGTGACGTCGGCGGCCCCGAAGAAGAGATCCGCATCGGAACCCTCGGCGGACTCGACCCGGACACGATCGACATGCGCTGCCTGCTGATCATCGGCTCGTCGCAGACCATCGTGACGGAAGCCGGCGTGGTCTTCACGCCCCGGCGGTATCCAACCAGCTGACAGCAGCCTCCACGGTGGCCACCGTTTCCGCGGCCGGAAGCGGTGGCCGCCGCACGATCACGACCGGAATCCCCAGCTGCGCAGCCGCTTCGAGCTTGGCCGACGTCATCGACCCGCCGCTGTCCTTGGTGACGAGCACGTCGATCGAACGCGCTCGCATCAGCGCCAGCTCACCGTCCACGGTGAACGGACCGCGCGACAGCAGCACCTCGATCCGTTGCGGCATGGGCGGTTCCGGCGGCTCGACCATCCGCGCGAGAAACCACTGCGGACACCCAGCGAACTCGGAGAGATCCTGCCGCCCGGTGGTCAGGAACACCCGCGACCCGGGCAGATCGCGAGCCGCCTCGGCAACGCTGTCCCGCCACTGCCAGCCCTCGACAGCCGCGAACCCCGGCCGCCGCAGAATCAGAAACGGCACACCGACCTGCGCGCAGGCTTCGAACGCGTTGGCGGTGATCCGAGCAGCGAACGGGTGCGTGGCGTCGACAACGGCGTGAATGTCGTTGTCCCGCAACCACGAAGCAAGCCCGGCAACCCCGCCGAACCCGCCGACCCGGACCTCCCCGACCGGCAGCCGGGGCGAACTCACCCTTCCAGCCAACGAGGAGATCGCCGGAACACGCGCAGCCAGTTCGCGAGCTTCCCCGGTCCCACCCAGGATCAGGATCATCGAACGCGCGTGGCCGAGTACAGGTGACTGTCCGGGAACTGCGTGGCCCCCAGCGTCCGCCCCACGATGATCACCGCGGTCCGCTTGATCCCCGCCGCCGAAACCTGAGCAGCGATGTCGTCCAGCGTCCCCCGCAGCACGACCTCATCGGCGCGAGACGCATAAGCCACCACGGCGACAGGACAATCCAGCCCGTAGTTCGGCACCAACTCGGCGACGACGTCGGAAATCCGCTGCACAGCAAGATGAAGCACCAGAGTCGCGTGCGAACGACCCAACGTGTCCAGGTCCTCACCGTCAGGCATCGGCGTGGCCCGCTGCGAAGTCCGGGTCAGGATCACCGTCTGTCCCACCCCGGGCACAGTCAGTTCCCGCTGCAACGAGGCAGCGGCAGCCGCGAACGCCGGCACCCCTGGCGTCACGTCGTACGAGATCCCCAAAGCGTCCAACCGGCGCATCTGCTCGGCCATCGCGCTGAACACCGCGGGATCCCCGGAATGCAACCGGGCCACGTCCAGCCCGGCCTCGGCAGCCGCGGCCAGCTCGGCCACGATCTCGTCCAGCGTCAGCGAGGCGGTGTCGACCTTCCGAGCCCCAGGAGGACAGAACTCCAGCAGCTCGACCGGCACCAGCGCCCCGGCGTACAGACAAACAGGCGAGGAGGCAATGAGATCCCGGCCCCGCACGGTGATCAGATCAGCGGCCCCAGGACCAGCGCCGATGAAGTGCACGGTCACTTGACCACGCTCCACGTCGTGACCGGCAGGTGCGGCCGCCACCCGGTGAACTTCCCGACGGAGGACCCCCGGTTCACCGAGATGCGAACCAGATCGCCGCCGAGCCGCGCATACCACTGCGCCACCACGGCCTCGGACTCCAACGTCACCGCGTTCACCACCAGCCGCCCACCGGCACCCAGCGCGTCCCAGCAGGTCTGCACCACACCGGGAACCGTGAGCCCACCACCGATGAAGATCGCGTCGGGCTTCTCCAGCCCCTCGAGAACAACCGGTGCGCGTCCAATGTGGACCTCGACGCCGGGCACGCCCAACGACGCAGCGTTACTCACGATTCGCTCTGCGCGCACGGCATCCTGCTCCACCGCGATCGCACGGCACGTCGGATGCGTCCGCGCCCACTCGATCGCGATCGAGCCCGAACCTGCCCCGACATCCCACAGCAGCTGCCCAGGCAACGGCGCCAACGTCGACAGCGAAATAGCCCGCACCTCACGTTTGGTCAACTGGCCGTCAGTCTCGTACGCGTCGTCCGGCAGCCCGGGCACCCGCGAATAGGCGCTCCCGGCGTACTCGGCAGCGATGACGCACAACGGATCCGCACTTTCCCCGGACCACTGGTAGACCCGCTCGGCAGGCCCACCCAACTGCTCCAAGACTGTAATCGGCCCAGCGAGTTCCGCAACGGTTGCAGGATCACCACCGAGTACCAATATCCGGCGCCCAGGGGTCAAAGCCGGTCGCAGCAGGTCGGGCGAGCGCCCCACCAGCGACACGACCTCGACCTCGTTCAACGCCCACCCGAGCCGCGCACACGCCAGCGACACCGACGACGGATGCGGAATCACGGTCACCCGCGACCCCAGCAACCGCACCAAAGTGGTGCCGATTCCATGGAACATGGGATCGCCCGACGCCAGCACGCACACGTCGCGGTAGCGCTCGAAAAGCGATGGCAACGCCGGGACCAGCGGCGACGGCCAAGCCACCCGCTCGAAGTCCCCAGGCACCAGGTCGAGCTGCCGTGAGCTCCCCATCAACACCCGAGAGCGCGAAACAGCAGCCTGCGCGGACGGGGACAGGCCGTTCCACCCGTCGGCCCCGATGCCGACAACGACGACGTCAGACGGTTCCGGAGACACGCTGCACCTGAATCTCGATCACCACACGGGTCGGGTTCACCCGAGGCTGCCGATACCGCACCGCATACCGCCGAACTGCCTCGTCCACGGAAGCAGCGTCGTCCCGGACCACGGCGGGACCCTCCACCGTGGACCAACGGCGACCGTCCACCTGACACACAGCGGCGTGACCAGCGCGCCGCACGTGCTTGACCTTCCACGAACCACCATCGGTGATGATCCGCGCCACCCCGGCCTCAAGATCGAGCGTGACCCCGACCGGTACCACGTGAGGAGTGCCATTCGGACGGACAGTGGACAGCGTGCACAGGTGCCGCTCCGTCCAGAACTCGGCGAACTCGGCGCCCCGCTCGATCGACATGCCACGCATCATGCACAAGCGGCGGTGGTGAACGAAAATCGCCGCACCATCGGCAGCCACTTCCGATATGCGGAAACGTCCAACGAGCACCAGCACGACCCGTTAGTCGACCTTCAGGAAGGAGTCCGCGTCCGCGGGCGCCATCCGTGCCTTGACCAGCCGATACAGGTTCACCAACCGGTGGCGGCCCGCGGCGTGCGCACGAGGGACGACGGCTGTTCGAGGTACAGCAGCTCCGGCCCGGTGATCCGCGTGCTGCGCGGCGTCAGGTCGTACGACCCACCTGGAATCTCCTCGGCGAGCCCGGACACCAGTCGCCCCCGGCCCGTCCCGCACCCAGGGCTGAACATCCCCCACG
>JAVXWK010000036.1:0-4872 GCA_032230575.1 Pseudonocardiales bacterium
CGCTCCACATCGCCCCAGGTCAGGGCCCCCTCGCGTCATCTCTCCGCGCCGCGCGACCGTCCGCTGCTGTCGGGCAACGCTTTTGATGCCCCAACGCGTCTCGGTTGCAGATGTCAGGGTGTCGTTGACGGGTCCGAAGGTGGTGAGCGCAAGGCGGACGAGTCGGACTTCGACGAATTTGTGGTGAGCCGCTCCCGCGCGTTGTTGCGCTCGGCGTACCTGCTGGTCCAGGACGAGGGTCTGGCCGAGGACCTGGTGCAGACCGCGCTGACCAAAGCATGGTTCGCGTGGAAGCGCATCGAGGACCCCGAGGCGTACGTCCGAAGGATCATGGTCACCACGTCCGTGTCGTGGTGGCGCCGGCGGTGGAATCGCGAGACGCCCACCGACCAGCTGCAGGAGCCTCCGCAGGCGACGAGGGCTGACGAGCCGGCGAACGCACAGGACCTATGGGTCGCGATCGGTCACCTTCCGCGACGACAGCGCGCCGTCGTGGTGCTGCGGTATCTGGAGGACAGGACCGAGGCGGAGACAGCTTCGCTGATGGGCTGCTCCGTTGGCACGGTGAAGAGCCAGTGCTCCAAGGCCCTGGCCAAGCTGCGAACGGACGCCGCTCTGGCGTCGGACGTGCAGGAGGCGAGCCGGTCATGAACGGTCAGGACCTGAGGTATCTGGCAGATCGCGCCGACACCGTTCGGGGCCGGCCCGATCAGCGGCTGGCCGAGGTGCACGCGCGGATCAGGTCGGCGCGCCGCCGCCGCGCGGTGGAGGCGATCGCCGGTACGTCGGCGCTGGTCCTGGCACTGGTCGTCGGCATCGCAGCCCTCACCGGCCCGACGGACAGCGACAACCGACCGCTTCCGGCCGACTCGAACTCCCCGACCCCCAAACAAGCCCTGGACCCGAGCCGCAAGCTCGTCTACAGCGACGACCTCAGGGTCCGAGCACCCAAGAACAGTTCGGGTGACGGTGTGCCGGACATCCTCGTCGGAGCCCTCCATGTGGGTGACCGCAAGGTCGAGATCGACCAGAAGGTCGAGATGACGCATGGGGGCTGGTCCCTCGTTGTCACCGACGTCGGCGCGGCCTACGTCAAGGTCGACCACAGCGTCTGGTTCACCGACGGCGGACGCCCCCAGCAGATCGCCGCGCACGCGTGCGCCGACACGTCGGGGGACTGGCGGGGCCTTGCGACCGGAGACGCCGGCACGTTGGTCGCCTGGTTCGACTGCTCGCCCGCATCGCGGGAAGACCTGGTCGTCTACGACACCGCTCTGCGCGACGAGGTCGCCCGGCAGCATGTTCCGTCATGTCGGCCGCCCGGCCGGGCGGCGTACGACTGCGTCGCCGACGGCATCATCGGTGAGCACGTGTACTTCGGCCATATCAATAGCTCAGGGCGGCTCGTCAAACACCAGTACATGCTCGACGTCTCGAGCGGACAGGTGAGCCCGGCGGGTCCTGCCGTGTACGCCGACGACCTCCGGGCCCACCCACGAGCCCTGGTGATCGGCGACTCCTGGCGCGCAGGCACGGCCACGAATGAAACGGGCCACGTCGTCTTCACGGTGGTCGGCTCGCGGCTGGTTCCCGTCATCGTTGATGATGGCTCGGGCGTGACCGGACGTACGCAGGCCTTCGACACTGCCACCCGCAAGCCGGTGCGGTTGCGTCTCCCCACCGGCTACCATCCCGATCCCGCAGCTGGCTTCCACGCGCCAGGCGAGAGGCTGGAAGGCACCGACACCTTCACCCCCTTCTTGTGGCTCGACGACGACACCGTCGCCCTCGCGCAAGGGAACGTCGGCGACATCCTTACCTGCCACCTGTCCGACGGGCACTGCGACCTCACCGTCAAAGGACCACCCCACGACCGACACCGCATCGCGCCGGGCATGGGGCTTCCCGGCTGACGTCCAAAGATCGGCTCAAGCCACCCAGCGCTACCGCAGCTGGATCAAGTCCCACCGGTTTCCATACAGGTCCTGGAAGACGACCACCGTGCCGTACGGCTCATGCCGTGGTGCTTCGTCGAACACGACACCGGCCGCACGCATGCGCTCGTAGTCACGGTCGAACGCCTGCGTGTTCAACAGCCAGCCGACTCGTCCTCCGGTCTGATCTCCGATTCGGGCCGCCTGGTCACTCGTGTCCGCCTTGGCCAGGAGAACGCCGGTCTCCTGTGCGCCCGGAGGACGAACGACGACCCAACGCTTCCCGTCGCCGAGAGGAGTGTCCTCCACCAGGTCGAACCCGAGGACGTCCACGTAGAAGGTGATCGCCTCGTCGTATTCGCGAACGACCAGCGTCACCGATCCAAGATGAGCCATCCGACGATCATCCCCCGGGCAGTCTCAGAACACGGAGGTGAGGGCGGCGGTCCCGATGGCCATGATCGCCAGGCAGGTGCCCAGCCGCCGCCAGGCCACACCGATGGGGGGAACGTTGGGCATCTTCAGGGCCAGTCCGAAGAAGGCGGCATAGGCCAGCGTGAAGACAGCGACGTTGGAGCTGATGACGCTGACCAGGGCCAGCGGTCCCCGGTTGAGAGCCACGGCCAGCAGGTAGAACGAGGTGATTGCCCCCACCTCCACGCCGGCCAGCCGGATCCACGCGCCGGCGGTGGTGCTGCGAAGGCCTCGTCCGATCCGCCGCCGCAAGCCCGGGTGCACCAAGAGGACGAGCCCCGTGAGGAGGATGCCTTCGCGGCTGACGAGATAGGCCACGAGTACGCCGGCTTCATCCGTCTGCTGTTTGAGCAGCAAGTCGCTGACCGCCCGGAACATGCACGAGACGACCATGAGCGGCAAGGCCGTGCCAAGCACGACCAGGGCCGTCCTGGCGACCTTGCGTTCCGGCGGCTCGAGCGCTTTCGGCTTGGCCAGGGCCAGTGCAACGGCACTGCCGATGACGAGGACCAGGCCGAAGACCTGCACCAGCGACAAGGTCTCGGACAGCACCCAGAAGCCCAGCAGGAAGGCGAAGACCGGCGTCAGCTGCGAGTAGGCGACAACCAGCGGGGCGGGGGCGTTGGAGAGCGCCCGCATGTAGCTGAAGCCGGCAAGGAACAGCAGGGCGCCAGGCAGCAAGAGCGAGGCCAGCGGCCAGCCGGACGGCACGTCCAGGTCCCCCGTCACGAGGATCCCCTGGTGAATGACGAAGGCAATCCCGCCACCGGACACGCCGGTCACCCACGCGTAGACGAGCGGGTCCTTGAAGTGCACGGAGAGCATGTATTTGTCGGTCAGGGCGACGAGGCCGAACAGTGCCGTGCCGAGCAGAGCGAACAGGAACCAGGTCACCGGGCGGAGCTCCGCGGGTGTTGGCCGGAGGTCTCACTCACGGATATACGGGATTCCGTCCGCGGCCGGGGCCTTCGCCCTGCGTGCGATCACCGTGACGGCGATGATCGTGGCGATGTAGGGGACCATGAGGAGGAACTCGGCGGGAACCTTGGCGTTCAGCACACCGAAGATGGTCTGGATGGCGTCGGCGAAACCGAACACGAGGGCGGCGCCGAACGCGGGCAGCGGGGCCCAGCCACCGAGGATGACGGCGACCAGGGCGATGTAGCCGCGACCACCGGTCATGTTCTGGTCGAACCGGCCAACCGAGCCGAGGACGAAGTACGCGCCGCCGATGCCGGCCACGATGCCACCGAGGACGACGTTCTGATATCTGATCCGCAGCGGATTGATGCCGACGGTGTCGGCGGCCCGCGGGTGTTCGCCGACGGCTCGAACCCGCAGGCCCCATCGCGTGTGGAAGAGCCCGACGTGCGCGAGGGCGAGGATGACGAACATCAGGTAGACCAGCACGTTGTTGTCGAAAAGCACCTGGCCCAGCATCGGGATGTCGGCCAGAAGCGGGATCCGCACGACCGGCAGGAGCTCGGTCGAGTTGAGGTCCGGGGACGATTGCAGGAGCTCCGAGGCGAGATAGCTGGTGAGTCCGACCACGAGGATGTTCAGCGCGAAGCCCGCGATGATCTGGTCGACCCGGTAGCGGATCGCCAACACGGCAAGCAGCCAGCCGATCACTCCCCCGCCGGCGGCTCCCGCAGCCAGTCCGACCCATGGACTGCCGGTGATGCTGCCGACAATCGCACTCAGGAAGGCGCCCATCAGCATCTGTGCCTCGATGGCGACGTTGATGACCCCCGAGCGTTCGCAGAGCACGCCTGACAACGCACCCAACGTGATCGGCACCGAGCGCAGCAGGGTGCTCTGCAACAGCCCGGGCAGGCTGAGCGTCTGCCCGCGGGAAGCCCAGACCAGGACCGCGAAGACGAAGATCACCACACCGGCCACGACAAGCAGGGTGGTACGCCGGCCAAAGCTGCGCAGCAGGCGCAGCACCCCCAGCATCGCGCACAGGGCCGCCGCCAGCGTGAGCGTGAGGCTGCTCGGAAGCGGCACGGAGGACTCGCTGGTCCCTGACAGGAGCGCGACCCGCGAGGTGAGCCCGTGCTGGGTGCGCGGGATGAGCACGATGGTGATGAAGGCTGCAAGCCCGAGCAGGACGGTTCCCGGAACCCACGAGCTGGACTTCGACGTCCTCATGAGTCCGATGCTCATGATGCCCACCCCTTCGAGAAGCTCCGCACCATGCCGACGTCACGGACGTGGAACAGGGCCCGGATGAGGTACGGGCTCGCCATGAACACGATGATCACGGCCTGGACGATGACCACCATGTCTGGAGAAACCGAGGTCTCCGCCTGCATCGCGATCGCGCCGGCGCGCAGGATTCCCAGCAGGAACGACGCGAACACGACTCCTCGTGGGTCGAGCCGGCCGAGGATCGCGACGGTGATCGCGTCGAATCCGTAGCTGCCCGCGAACGAGGACACGACGAAACCCTGGTTGCCCA
>JAVXWK010000565.1:0-6317 GCA_032230575.1 Pseudonocardiales bacterium
CCTCGATGGGTCTCTCGCCGATCATGACGCAGCGGATCTTCGACACCATCAAGGAGCTGCAGTCGCTCGGCACCACCATTCTCCTGGTGGAGCAGAACGCCTTGGCCGCGCTGGCGTTGTCGGACCACGGTTACGTGATCGACCTCGGTCGCACCACTTTGGACGGTCCGGGGCACGCGCTGCTGGCCGACCAGCGGGTGCGGGACGCGTACCTGGGTGAAGCGCACTAGGTTCTGTTCGCTTGATGAAGGGAACCTTCATCCACGTGAGGTGGATGAAGGTTCCCTTCATCGTTTTCAGGTGCGGTCGAAGTCGGCGAGGATGCGGGGGAGGGCGATCTTGGCCGCCTTGCCGTGGTTCACGTCCGGGCCGAGGTCGATGAGCGTGGACTTGGCGTGGTGCTGCTTCAAGCGCTGGTCGCAGTAGGCAGACGTTTCCAGGAGCGTGTCCTTGTCGCCCGCCGACGAGTAGATCCTCACCGGGACCCGCGGGCGCCAGTCGCAGTAGCTGTCCGACTCGCGCAGCTTGTCGCGCAGGACGCCGGTCGGGTGCTCGACGCGTTCGAAGTAGGCCGGGGTCAGCAGCTCGTGCATGGTGGCGGGCAGGTGCGGGAAGATGTCCTCGTTGTGGTGGTCGCCGTCGAACAGTGCTTCGACCGACGGGTCCCTGAAGACCTCGGCCGGGTTGTCGTAGAGGTGGAAGAGGCGATTCCAGGCCACCGTCCAGTACGCCATGTACGCGACGCCGTTGGAGATCTCGTCGTTCAGCGCCTTGCCGACGAGCAGGCTCGGTTTGAAGGGGCCGCCGATCGGGGCGAGCGCGCCGGCCTCGAACTGACGGTCGTGTTGCAGGGCCTGGCCCATGGCCATGGCGGTGTGACCGCCCTGGGAGTGTCCGGTGATCATGACGCGCCGGTCGGGCTTGAGGCCTTTTCGTTCGGCGCACTGGCCTGCTGCCCGCAAAGCGTCCACTGAGGCCGTGACCGTGGACGGGGCGTCCACATAGGGGTGGTGGCCCGGTCCGGTGCCCAGGCCCAGGTAGTCGGGCGCCGTGGTGAGGTAACCGGCGGAGGCGAACAGCAGGGTCGCCGCTCGGTCGTTGCCGTCCGCTACCGAGGCGACGGAGCCCCGGTAGCCGGTGGTGCCGTGCAGCCAGGTGACCTGCCGTGGCGACCTGTTGTCGTTGCGGGGCAAGGCGACCAGTGCGCTCGCCGTCGTCGGTTTTCCGGTCGGGTCGATGGTGCGGTACACGATCCGCTTCGCGTCCACACCGAATCGGACGCGGGAGGCGTCCAGGCCGTGGTCCCCCAGATAGCTGACCAGCTGGTTGGTGTCCATCGTGGACACCGGGACGACGTCGAGGAGCTCGCCGCGGGCCGAGTGCGCGGATGCGGTGGCCGGGACAGAGGCCGCGACCACCGCGCCGCACAGCACCGCTGCTGTCAGTCGAGTCGAAAGGGTCATGCCTCAACGATGTCGGGCTGATCTTGGTTCGGCATTGGGGCTGACCGCAGAGATCGGGTGGGGTTTACCCCAGTTCTCAGGCGCCGGGGGGCTTGGGGCGCAGGAGGCACGTGAGGCGCGCGGTGCAGGTGCGCTTGCCCTCCTCGTCCGTCACGACGATCTCGTACGTCGTGGTGCTGCGGCCGAGGTGGATGGGGCGCGCCACGCCCGTGACGACGCCGTCGCGCGCTGCCCGGTGGTGGGTGCAGGACAGTTCGAGTCCTACCGCGATGGAGCCGAACTGGGCCGCGTGCATGGCGGACGCGACGGAACCGAGCTGTTCGGCGAGGACGGCGTTGGCGCCGCCGTGCAGGAGCCCGAACGGCTGGCGGTTGCCCTTCACCGGCATCGTGCCGATCATCTCCTGGACATCCCATTGGGTGATTTCGACGCCCATGCGGGAGGCCAGCTGCTCGGCTTCGAGGTCTGAGGGCAGGTCGGGGATCACACGGGCTCCAAGGGCTCAAGCAGAACTGTCAGACCCCCACCCTAGACTCGGGCTCGTGACTACCTCAGACGTGAAGCGGCTCCTGCTCATCGACGGTCACTCGATGGCCTACCGAGCGTTCTACGCCCTGCCCGCCGAGAACTTCGTGACGAAGACGGGCCAGGTCACGAACGCCGTGTACGGGTTCACGTCCATGTTGATCAACATCCTGCGCGACGAGAAGCCCACCCACGTCGCGGTGGCGTTCGACGTGTCGCGCAAGACGTTCCGCTCCGAGCAGTACCCGGAGTACAAGGCCGGTCGCTCCAAGACGCCGGACGAGTTCCGCAGCCAGGTGTCGCTGATCAAGGACGTGCTCGCCACGCTGCAGATCCCGACCATGGAGAAGGAGAACTACGAGGCGGACGACATCATCGCGACCCTGACCACGCAGGCCGTGGCGCAGGGCGTCGAGGTGGAGATCGTCACCGGCGACCGCGACGCGTTCCAGCTGGTCAACGACCACGTGACCGTGTTGTACCCGGTCAAGGGCGTCTCGGAGATGGGCCGGTTCACCCCCGCGTACGTCGAGGAGAAGCACGGCGTTCGCCCCGAGCAGTACGCGGACTACGCGGCGGTGCGCGGCGACTCGTCGGACAACCTGCCGAACACGCCGGGCGTGGGCCCGAAGACGATCATCAAGCTGCTCAACCAGTTCGGCGGGCTCAACGAGCTCGTCGACCACATCGACGAGGTGCCGGGCAAGGTCGGCGAGGCGCTGCGCGGCAACCTGGCGAACATCATCATGAACCGCCAGCTCACCGAGCTGATCAAGGACGTCGAGCTGCCGTACACGATCGACGGCCTGGAGGCGCAGGCGTGGGACCGCGACGCGGTGCACCGGCTGTTCGACGAGCTCGAGTTCCGCGTGCTGCGCGACCGGCTGTTCCAGACGCTGTCGACCGCGGAGCCCGAGGCCGAGGAGGGCTTCGAGGTGTCCGGCGGGGCGATCCCGGCCGGGACGCTGGCTGCCTGGCTGGACAAGAACGCGCGCAAGACGCGCGTCGGTGTGGCGTTGCGTTCCACGGGAAGCGACCTGGAGGGTGTCGCGCTGTGCACCACGTCCGGTGAGGGCGGCTATGTCGACGTCGTGTCGCTGAACGAGGCCGATGAGAACGCGTTGGCCGCGTGGCTTTCCGACGAGAGCGTGGCGAAGGCGGGCCACGACCTGAAGCTGCCGATGCGGCAGGTGCGCGCTCGCGGGTGGAAGCTTCGCGGGCTGACGTCGGACACGGCGCTGGCCGCGTACCTGGTGCGGCCCGGCCAGCGGTCGTTCGCGCTGGACGACCTGGCGCTGCGGTACCTGAAGCGCGAGCTGCGCGCGGAGGAGTCGGGCGACGGCCAGCTGTCGTTGCTGACCGACGAGTCCGAGGAGGCGCAGAAGGTCGCGACCAGCACGATCCTGCGCGCCCGTGCCGTGGCCGAGCTCGCCGACCGGCTGGACGAGGAACTCGTCACGATCGGCGGCGCCGACCTGCTGGCGAACCTAGAGCTGCCGTTGATGAACATCCTCGACGAGGTGGAGTCCATCGGCATCGCCATCGACGTCGAGCACCTGTCGTCGCTGGAGGCGCACTTCGCGGCGGGCGTGAAGCAGGCGGCGCAGGACGCGTACTCGGTGATCGGCAAGGAGATCAACCTCGGCAGCCCGAAGCAGCTGCAGACGGTTCTCTTCGACGAGCTGAAGATGCCGAAGACGAAGAAGACCAAGACCGGCTACACCACCGACGCGGACGCGCTGCAGAACCTGTTCGAGCAGACCGAGCACCCGTTCCTGCAGCACCTGCTCTCGCACCGCGACGTCACGCGCCTGAAGTCCACTGTGGACGGCCTGCTGAAGTCCGTCGCCGACGACGGCCGCATCCACACGACGTTCCACCAGACCATCGCCGCCACGGGCCGGCTCTCCTCGACCGACCCGAACCTGCAGAACATCCCGATCCGCACCGACGAGGGCCGCCGCATCCGCCAGGCCTTCGTCGTCGGCGACGGCTACGCGGAGCTCATGACCGCGGACTACAGCCAGATCGAGATGCGCATCATGGCCACGCTGTCCGAGGACGAGGCCCTGATCGCGGCGTTCAACAGCGGCGAGGACCTGCACACCTACGTGGCGTCCCAGGCCTTCTCGATCCCGACCTCCGAGGTGACGGGCGAGATGCGCCGCCGCATCAAGGCCATGTCCTACGGCCTCGCGTACGGCCTGTCCGTCTTCGGCCTCTCGCAGCAGCTCCGCATCCCGACCGAAGAGGCGCGCGAGCAGATGGAGGCCTACTTCTCCCGCTTCGGCGGCGTCCGCGACTACCTCAACGAGATCGTGAAGAAGGCCGGCAAGGACGGCTACACGGAAACCGTCCTGGGCCGCCGCCGCTACCTGCCGGACCTCACCTCCGACAACCGCCAGCGCCGCGAGATGGCCGAACGCATGGCCCTCAACGCCCCGATCCAGGGCAGTGCCGCGGACATCATCAAGGTGGCCATGCTCGGCGTCTACCGCGCCCTCGAATCCTCGGGCCTGCGCTCCCGCATGCTCCTCCAGGTCCACGACGAGCTCGTCCTGGAGATCGCCGAGGGCGAGCGCGAGGCCGTCGAGGCCCTGGTCCGCGAGCACATGGGCAACGCCTACCAGCTCCAGGTGCCGCTGGAGGTCTCGGTGGGCGTGGGCCGCTCCTGGGACGACGCCGCGCACTAGCCGCCTGGTTGTTCGCAGCCCGCTGTCCGAGCTTCGGCTCGGGTGGCGGGCTGTGTGCGTTGTGGCGCAAGGACTTCAGTGCCTGAAGTTGGCGGCGCCCCACTCGCATTGGTGGAGCGGTGCCAGCCGCTGGAACTCCCCCTCGGAGATCGGGAGCGTGGTGTACCCGTGCAGGGTTCTCCAGGTGCGTCGAGGTCGTAGACGTCGTCTCCCTTGGGAAAGACCGCCTGATATGGCTCGAAAATGCGATCACGCCCCAGTGATTGCCCCCATTGGAACTTATAACGCACTGGGGGACTTGCCGCAAGACCCCGGTTCACCCCCACAATTCGTGGCCTGAAACAGAGGGGATTTCGCCATGCGATTTCTGGTGTCCACGATCGGTTCACGGGGAGAGGCGCAGCCGGTCACCGCGCTGGCCGTGCAGTTGAAGGCGCTCGGCAACGACGTGAAGGTCGTCGCGCCGCCTGACTTCGAGGAACTCGTGACCGGCAACGGGCTCGACTTCACGCCGGTGGGGCCGTTGTTGCGCACGTTCCGGACCGCCGACCTGAAGCCCGGTGACCTGGGGAGACTGGCCGAGGAGTCGGTGCGGGAGCAGTTCCGGGTGATCGGCGAGGCCGGACGGGGAGCAGACGTCCTGGTGGCGGGCGGGGCGCTGCAGCACGCCACCAGGTCGGTGGCGGAGAACAACAACGCGCATTACGTGTACGCGAGTTTCTGCGCGAACACGTTGCCTTCGCCGCACCACGCGCCGCCCGCGATGTTGGGCCGTGTTCCGGTGAACGGAACGCCCGAGGAAAACCTGCGGCAATGGGAGCAGCAACGTCCCCTCTTCGGGCATGCGCGCGAGAGCATCAACGCCGAACGCGCGAAGCTCGGCCTGGATCCGGTGGGTGATGTTCGCGACCACATCTTCGGCGACGAACCGTGGCTCGCCGCCGATCCGTTGCCCGGGCCGTGGCCCGGTCCTGGCGAGCTGGTCACGACCGGCGCCTGGCTGACGAACGACCAGCGGCCGCTCTCGAAGGAGCTCGAAGCGTTCCTCGACGACGGCGAACCGCCGGTCTACTTCGGCCTGGGCAGCATGCACGGCGTGCGGGACGCCGCGCACCAGGCTGTCGTGTCCGCGCGCAAACTCGGCAAACGCGTTGTGGTGCAACAAGGTTGGGCTGGTCTGCAGCTCGCCGACGACGCGCCGGACTGCATTGCGATCGGCGAGGTGAACCAGCAGACGCTGTTCCGCCGCGCTGCCGCGATCGTGCACCACGGCGGCGCGGGCACCACCACGACCGCGGCGGCGGCAGGGAGGCCGCAGATCGTGCTGCCCCACATGTACGACCAGTACTACTGGGGCAACCAGGTCGAACGGCTCGGCATCGGCCGCTCCGCCGGCGCCGTCACCACCGAGATCCTCGCAGAGGCGCTCGATCTGGCCGGGGAAGCCGCGGCGGTGGGCGCGCAGGTCAGGACGGACGGTGCCAGGGCCGCCGCGGAACTCCTCATGAAGGTGTGAACCGGACCAAGTGAGACATACGTGTGATGGGTGTCCGCGTATGAGGGGTGACCCGCACATGTCGTACCAGGTTGGGCTCGATCTCGGATCCGCAGGCACCACCGTCGCCACCGACCGGGG
>JAVXWK010000593.1:0-12553 GCA_032230575.1 Pseudonocardiales bacterium
ACACGCGGGGCCCTTTCGTCCTCTCCTGCCGCACGCGGGGACCCCGCGTCCTATCCCCGCGTGCGCGGAGATGCCGCGTGTGCAACAAAAAGAAGGGGCCCTCCGTGGTGGAGGACCCCTCGTCGTACCCGGGTTGGATCAGGGAGCGTGGCGGGCGCGCTGCTTGATCCGCGACGTCAGTTCCTGGACCTGGTCGTAGATCCGGCGGCGCTCGGCCATCTCCTTGCGAATCTTCTTGTCCGCGTGCATGACGGTCGTGTGGTCGCGGCCGCCGAACGTCTGGCCGATCTTCGGCAGCGACAGGTCGGTCAGCTCGCGGCACAGGTACATGGAGATCTGCCGCGCCTGGGCGAGCGCCTTCGTCTTACCCGGGCCGCAGAGGTCGTCGATCGTGACTCCGAAGAACTCGGCGGTGACCGCCATGATCGTCGGCGCGGTGATCTCCGGCGCGTGCGAGTCGGGGATCAGGTCGCGCAGCACGATCTCGGCGAGCTGGACGTCGACCGGCTGGCGGTTGAGCGACGCGAACGCCGTGACGCGGATGAGCGCGCCCTCGAGCTCGCGGATGTTGCGCTCGATGCGGGCGGCGATGAACTCCAGCACCTCGGCCGGGGCCGCGAGCCGGTCCTGCGCCGCCTTCTTGCGCAGGATGGCGATCCGGGTCTCGAGCTCCGGCGGCTGGATGTCCGTGATCAGACCCCACTCGAACCGCGTGCGCAGGCGGTCTTCCAGCGTCTCCAGCCGCTTGGGCGGCCGGTCGCTCGACACCACGATCTGCTTGTTCGTGTTGTGGAGCGTGTTGAACGTGTGGAAGAACTCCTCCTGCGTACCTTCCTTGCCCTCCAGGAACTGGATGTCGTCGACGAGAAGAACGTCGATGTCCCGGTAGCGGCGCTGGAAGGCGACCTTGCGGTCGTCGCGCAGCGAGTTGATGAAGTCGTTGGTGAACTCCTCGGTCGACACGTACCGCACGCGCATGCCGGGGAACAGGCGCTGGGCGTAGTGCCCGACGGCGTGCAGCAGGTGCGTCTTGCCGAGGCCGCTCTCACCCCAGATGAAGAGCGGGTTGTACGCCCGGGCGGGAGCCTCGGCCACCGCGACGGCGGCGGCGTGCGCGAACCGGTTCGAGGCGCCGATGACGAACGTGTCGAAGTTGTACTTCTCGTTCAGCCGGGTCTGCGACGGCGACGGGTTGGCGGGCCTCGTGTACGGGAGGTTCCCGTTGGGCGTGGCGCCGGCCGCGGTGTTCGCCGTGTTGAAGGTCGGCCAGATCTCGGTGACGGCGGCGAGCGCGTCGCCGGCTTCGTCGACCTCGTCCGAGTCGGAGCTTTCCGTTGCTGTATCAGCGTTCGTCGCAACGATGCCGACAGCGTCGTCCGTGATCACGGAGCCGGGCGTGTCGCCGTTGGGGATGCCCGGCAGCGGTTGAGCGGTCTGCACCGGGATGGGCGTGGTCGGCGGGCTCACCGGTTCCGGCGAGTCGACCTTCACCGCGAGGGAGACCGTGCGGCCGAGCCTTCGGGACAGCGCGGCGGTGATCGGGTCGCGCAGTGCGCGTTCGATCGCCTCTTTCGCGAAGTCGCTCGGAGCCGCGAGCAGGGCGGTCCCGTCCAGAAGACCGATCGGACGGGTGACCCTCATCCACGCGCGTTGCTGAGGGGACAGGTGACTCGTCGCGAGTTCCTGCACCACCTCGGCCCACACAAGACCAAGGTCGACCTGCTGGTTCGACACCTCTGCGCCCCCTCCCCTGCGATTGGAGCCCATGACTCCACACGTGGACACGGAGAATAGAGGCATCCACAGAGTTATCCACAACTGTGCACTAAACGGTGCGTTGTGTTGCCGGTACGGTGGCGGCTCCCACGCCAGCTCCGGCATGCGCGAGGGAAGAACGGTAACAAGGCCCGGCACGCCTCACAAGACGTGGCGTCGGCCACCCCGATTTGGTCGCCGCACCCGGGGGTGCGTACCCTCAGTGGAGTCTCCCGCTTGCGACGGGCGCCTTTCGCGCGCCTACGTCCACTGCCATCGGGGGCGACCACCAGGCTTTGTAAGCAGTGAAGCACCGGGAGAACCGACCGTGAGCAAGGGTAAGCGCACCTTCCAGCCCAACAACCGCCGCCGCGCGAAGACGCACGGCTTCCGGCTGCGCATGCGGACCCGTGCCGGCCGCGCCATTCTGGCCGCGCGCCGCAGCAAGGGCCGTGCCACTCTGTCCGCCTGACAGCGGCTGGTAAGCGCAGCGTCGTCGTGCTCCCACCGGCCGCCCGGCTCACCCGCAGCCAGGACTTCGGCCTGGTGGTCCGCAGAGGCCGCCGCGCCGGACGACCCCGGTTGGTCGTCCACGCCTTGATGCCTGACGTGCCCACCTTGGATTCGTCCAAGGTGGGCTTCGTCGTGAGCAAGGCAGTCGGCAACTCGGTGGTCCGCCACCGGGTCTACCGGCGACTTCGCCACGTCGTGCGCCCGTGTCTGGCAGACATGCCGCCGGGAACTCTCGTCGTGGTCCGTGCGTTGGCCCCAGCAGCCGAAGCGTCGAGCTCGGAGCTCGCCGCTGACTTTTCCTCTGCCCTGCGCAAGGTGCTGCGATGACCACGTTGCCCGCGAAGGTCGCACTGCTGCCGGTGCGCTTCTACCGGAAGTTCATCTCGCCGCTGCTGCCGCCGACCTGCCGCTTCTACCCGAGCTGCAGCGCGTACGCGGTGGAAGCGTTGACCGTCCACGGTGCGTTGCGCGGAACCTGGCTGACGATCCGCCGGTTGCTGCGCTGCGGACCCTGGCACCCTGGAGGCCTGGACCCCGTTCCGCCGAGGCGGCAGGTCCCCGACGTATCCACCGAGGAGTAGCTCCGTGCTCAACTTCATCTACTACCCGGTGTCCTTCATCTTGTGGTGTTGGCACTGGGTCTTCGGCCACGTCTTCGGTGAGTCGAGCGGGTTCGCCTGGGCGCTCTCCGTCATCTTCCTGGTCTTCACCCTGCGCGCCATCCTGTTCAAGCCGTTCGTCGGCCAGGTGCGCTCCATGCGGCGAATGCAGGAGTTCGCCCCGGAGATGCAGAAGATCAAGAAGAAGTACCCGAACGACCGCCAGCGCCAGGCCGCGGAGATGCAGAAGCTCCAGTCCGAGCACGGCGTGAACCCGCTCGGCGGCTGCCTGCCGATGCTGGTGCAGATCCCGGTGTTCATCGGTCTGTTCCACGTGCTTCGCTCGTTCAAGCCCGGCTGGGGCGAGGTCTACTACTTCGACGCGAAGGGTGTCGAGTCGTTCGTCAACGCCAAGCTCTTCGGCGCGAACCTCTCCACCTTCATCTCGATGCCGGCCGACCAGCTCGCCCAGTTCGGCACCGAGCGCACGAACGTGATCCTGGTGGCCGTGCCGCTGATGATCGTGGCGTCCATCGCGACCCACTTCACGGCCCGCCACTCGGTCGCCCGCCAGAACCAGTCGGCCCTGGACAACCCCCAGACGGCGATCATGAACAAGCTGACGCTCTACATCTTCCCGCTGGGTGTCCTCGTCGGTGGCTTCTTCTTCCCCGTGGCGATCCTGATGTACTGGCTGTCCAACAACGCATGGACCCTCGGCCAGCAGCACATCGTCTACAAGCGCATCGACTCCGAGGAAGAGACCAAGAAGGCCGCGGCCGTCGAAACCCGCCAGGCCCTCGCCCCGAAGCCGGGCGCCAAGCCGGTCAACCCGAAGAAGCCCGCCCCAGGAGCCAAGCCCGCCAACGGCGCCAAGCGCATGCCGACCGCGGGCCCCGGCGGCTCGTCGTCGTCCTCGTCCGAGACGAACGGCAGCTCCAACACCGAGATTCCCGGCCTGATCTCAGGCCGATCCACCAGCAAGAAACCGGGCAACAAGAAGCGCCGCTGATTTCGGGCGTTTGCCCCGGAGAGGAGACATCGTGTCGGAGACCTTGCAGGCGACCGACGACGTGGAGGCGTCGTCGTCGGCCGAGGCCGAGGCTGACGCCTCGAGCGAGCCGCAGTCGCAGAGCAAGACCGAGGACCTGCTCGTCCAAGAGGGCGACATCGCCGGCGACTACCTCGAGCGCTTGCTGGACCTGCTCGACTACGACGGCGACATCGACCTGGACGTGGAAGGTGGCCGCGCAGTCGTCAGCATCGACGGCGGCGAGGACCTGGCCAAGCTCGTCGGCCCCCGCGGCAACGTCCTCGAGTCACTCCAGGAGCTCACCCGCCTGGCCGTGCAGCAGGAGACGGGCGTCCGCTCCCGCCTGATGCTGGACATCGCCCAGTGGCGGGCAGGCCGCCGGGCCGAGCTGGCCGAGCTGGGCCGCTCCACCGCCGAGAAGGTTCTGGCCTCAGGTGAGCGCGCCCGCCTGCACCCCATGACCCCGTTCGAGCGCAAGGTCGTCCACGACTCTGTCGCCTCGATCGACGGCGTGCACAGCGAGAGCGAAGGCGAAGAGCCGCAGCGCCGCGTCATCATCTTCCCGAAGCCGTAACCGCTCCCCCGCTCACGGCCTCTGCGTCCGCCCGGATGCAGGGGCCGTTTGCTGTCCCGACCAAGAATCCTGCAGCGGAGTCTGACTGTGCGAGGGCTCGAGCAGCCCAAGCGCTATCGTCGCGAAGCGGCGCCAGGAGCCAACGGACCGCCGACCCACACCTTCACTGTTCCACGTGAAACCGACCCTCCCCCGATCCCCACCATCCATCCAGCCAAGCCTGCTGCTCCCGCGTGTCCGGCACCGGAAACCCGCGAGCCGCCGAGATCAACCTCCAAGCCGCTGCAGGCTCCACCCCGTCCATCCCCAGCAACAACGCCGCCAGCAACGACGACCGCCCGATCCCCGCCCAGCAGTGGAACACCACATGCGCCCCCTCCCGGTACAACGCGTAGAGCGGCCGGACGAAATCGAGAGCGTCGGACACTGACGGCGCCGTCCGATCCTCAATCGGAAAGCAGACGAACCGAAGACCGGCCGCCACCGCCGCCCGTTCCTCGTCGACGAGATCGCACTCCACCCGTTCGCTGTCGGTCTGAGCCGATACGAGGACGTCGACACCGAGCCGTCGCAGCCCGCGCAGCTTGCCCTCCAGGAACTCCCCGCCGGCCGGGTGAGCCATCGTGGAAACCACGCCGGGACCCGGATGGGCGACCGTGTAGATGGTTGGACGCAACTTTCCCCCAAGTTTCACGTGAAACGGCGCTCAGGATTTGGCGGAGCGCATGGTCGATCCGTCATGATGGTGCCCTGGCATTCGCCAGCTTTTCCACCGGCCGCCGAACGTTGCAGCCGCCGCGTGGTTTCACGTGAAACGCTCACGGACGGAGAACATGGCCGGGGAATTGCCCGACAACGCGAAGCTCGTCTTCGGCGAGCACGTTGACCGTGCTGCCGAGTTCGTCAGGCTCCTGGAGGAGCACGGCGTCGAGCGAGGGCTCATTGGGCCCCGCGAGGTCGACAAGATTTGGGATCGGCACGTGCTCAACTCGGCGGTGATCGAGGAGCTGTTCGGACAGAACGAGCGTGTCGTCGACGTAGGCTCGGGTGCCGGGCTGCCGGGTGTACCGCTGGCGATCGCTCGGCCGGATCTGAGGATCACGCTTCTGGAGCCGATGGCGCGCCGCATCGCGTGGCTCGAGGAAGTGAAGGAACGGCTGAGCCTCGACAACGTGACCGTCCTCCGTGGGCGCGCTGAGGAGGGGCCGGTGCGCAAGCAGTTGTTGAACTGCGATGCGGCGACCGCGCGGGCCGTGGCTCCGCTGGAGAAGTTGGCGAAGTGGTGCCTTCCGCTCCTCAAGGGTGGCGGGCGGATGGTGGCGCTCAAGGGCGAGCGCGCGCAGGAAGAGCTCGACCGCGATGGGGCTGCCGTCCAACGCCTGGGGGGCGTCAACGGAACAGTTCTCGTCGTGGGAGCGGACGTACTTGAGGTGCCGACGACGGTGCTCATCGTCGAGCGCCAGACGAGGAAGGATCGGTGAGCGTGTACCCGGAGTTCCAGTCAGCCGATGTTCCACGTGAAACCGAGCCTCCCAAAACCAAAGCGAAGCCGACCAACAACGGAGATGACAGCGCCGTGGTGTGGACCCCGATTGCAGAAGAGGCGGCTCGTGCGGCAAGCGTGCTGCACCCCGACGAGTCACTGCTCCCCCGGCCGACTCACCGACGGGTGATCACGGTCGCGAACCAGAAGGGTGGCGTCGGCAAGACGACGAGCACGGTGAACCTCGCCGCCGCTCTCGCCATCCACGGGCTCAAGACGCTCGTGATCGACCTCGACCCCCAGGGCAACGCCAGCACGGCGCTCGCGGTCGAGCACCGCAGTGGCACGCCGAGCGTCTATGAGGTGCTCATCGGCGAGATCTCCATCGCCGAGGCGGCTCAGGTCAGCCCGACGTCGCCGAACCTGTTCTGCGTGCCCGCGACGATCGACCTCGCCGGCGCCGAGATCGAGCTCGTCTCAATGGTGGCCCGTGAGTCGCGGCTCAAGGAAGCGCTGAGCCCGGAAGCGCTCGACGCGATCAACCCCGACTACGTCTTCATCGACTGCCCGCCGAGCCTCGGCCTGCTGACCGTCAACGCGATGGTCGCCGCCCAGGAGGTGCTCATCCCGATCCAGTGCGAGTACTACGCGCTGGAGGGTCTGAGCCAGCTCCTGCGGAACATCGAGCTCGTGCAGCAGCACCTCAACCCGGACCTCGGCATCTCCACGATCCTCCTCACGATGTACGACGGCCGCACCAAGCTCGCCGACCAGGTGACCAGCGAGGTGCGCGGCCACTTCGGCGACGTCGCCCTCAAGACGGTGATTCCGCGCAGCGTGAAGGTCTCCGAGGCACCAGGATTCGGTCAGACGGTGTTGACGTACGACCCGGGCTCGCGCGGGTCGATGAGCTACCTCGACGCCGCCAAGGAGATCGCGATCCGCGGGGCCAAGGAGGAGGGCGCATGACGGAGCAGCGCAAGGGCGGACTCGGGCGCGGCCTGGCCGCTTTGATCCCGCAGGGTCCTCCGCCCGGTGCGCCCAGCACCATCCGGTCCGCCGCGGCCGGCAACGGGGCGACGAAGACCCAGGCGCTCGGTGAGATCGCCGGGGCGGTCTACCGCGAGGTCGCGGTCACCGCGATCAAGACGAACCCGAAGCAGCCGCGCCAGGTCTTCGACCAGGACGCGATCGACGAGCTGTCGTTCTCCATCAAGGAGTTCGGGCTCATGCAGCCGATCGTGGTGCGTGAGCTCACCGCGGACACCTACGAGCTCGTCATGGGCGAGCGCAGGTGGCGGGCAACGCAGCAGGCCGGGCTCAAGACCATCCCGGCGATCGTGCGGCAGACCGCCGACGACGTGATGCTGCGCGACGCACTGCTGGAGAACATCCACCGCGTCCAGCTCAACCCGCTCGAAGAGGCGGCGGCCTACCAGCAGCTGCTCGAGGAGTTCGGCGTCACGCACGAGCAGCTCGCCGACAAGATCGGCCGCAGCCGGCCCGTCGTCACGAACACGATCCGCCTTCTCAAGCTCCCCCTTCCCGTCCAGCGACGGGTCGCGGCGGGCGTGCTGAGCGCCGGCCACGCGCGGGCGCTGCTCGGTCTCGACGACGCCGGCATGCAGGAAGACCTCGCGGCCAAGATCGTTGCGGAGGGCATGTCGGTCCGTGCGACCGAGGAAGCGGTGACGCTCGCCAAGAACGAGAAGCCCAAGAAGGAAAAGGCCGCCCCGCGCAAGCAGATGCACGCGCCCGGTCTGCAGGAGCTCGCCGAGCGCCTCTCCGACAACTTCGACACCCGCGTGAAGGTCGAACTCGGGCAGCGGAAAGGCCGGATCGTCGTCGAATTCGGGTCAGTTGACGATCTTGAAAGGATCATCGGACTGATGAGCCCAGAAGCGACAATTCGGACATCGGAGTAGGCCCATAGGATCACCCACGGGCCTTATGTCACGGTGACGATGACGCCCCGCATCCGAAACGGATACGGGGCGTCACCACTTTTTCTAGCGGGCGTAGATCGTCACCTTGGTGATTTTCACGCCGTTGAGCGGCTTGGACTGCCACCGGGAGAACGGAGTCCACCGCTTGGTTCCGTCGACATCGACGAACTCGACGTCGCCGTCGTTGTTGCCCGGGCTGATGTTGACCGCACCCGGCAAGGTCGTGTTGATCGAGCCCGCGTTCACGAAGCACTGATCGTGCGGCTGGCCCCACGGGTAGTAGCTGATCTTCAGCTGGTCACTGCTTCGGCAGTCGGTCGGGTCGATGGCGAACGCCGGAGCGGCGAGCCCGACGGTGGCGGCGATCGCCACCGCACCCGAGATCAAGATCTTGCGCACTGGTGTTCCTCCCTAGCGGGCGTAGATCGTGATCTTGGTGACCCGCACTGCGGGGAAGTTGTACTTCTGGCCGCGCTCGAACGGCCTCCACCGCGGGGTGCCGTCGGTGTCGATGAACTCGATGTTGCCGTCGTTGTTGCCGCCCCCGAGGAAGTCGATCCCGCTGATGTTGACGTTCATCGAGCCGGCGTTCACGAAACACTCGTAGACCCGGTCGGTGAGAATGCGGTAGCCGAGCGACGTCTCGCCGTTGCCTCGACACGGCGCGGTGTTGATGGCGAACGCCGGAGCGGCCATTCCAAGGGTGGCGGCGGTGGCGAGGCCGATGACCGCCAGAGACTTGCCCAAACGCATGAGTGATTCCTTCCCCCAGGCAGCGACACCAGTCGGCGTCGCAGGAAGGACAGTGCCGATCATCCACCACGACCGCATCAACTTTCGGTCACCACCGAAACACCCACCGTGGCGATCGCGGTTCCTGATAAGTTCGAGAAGTACTCGGGTCTGGGGGGACTCAACGATGCTTCGCGTGCACCTGACGCCGCTTGATCTGACTTCGATCCGCATGGCCAAGGCCGAACGAGGCCAGGACGCATCAGTAGCGGCAGAGCGCGAAGCGAGAGCCAGGGCATTCCTCGAAGGCGGCATCGACGCACTGCTGACGGGCTTCCACCCGATGATCCGCTGGGCCTGCCCGGTTCTCGAGGTGCACGGCCTGCCACGCGCCACCATCCACCTGCGAGGCCAGGGCCTGGTGTTGCGGCCCATCGCGACGCCGGGTGCCGTGGTCACGTTCGCGGACGGTGTTCTGAGCTACCCGATCGACTGCGACGTCCTGGTCCCCTGTGGAGCCACGCCGCACACGGTCGTTCGCCTCATGGGCCGAACGAGGGCCGCGGCGCTGGGATTCATCGCTTCAGGTGACAGCCGGACGAGCGGGGAGATCGCCAAACACCTCGAGATCTCCCCGTCGTCAGCCAGTGAGCACGCCAGCCTGCTCCGCAACGCCGGGCTGATCATCAGCATGCGCGTGCGCAACACCGTGCGGCACATGGTCACGCCGCTCGGCAGGGCGTTGCTCGGGCCTCAGCGGGCGACAGCGCGCTCGATCAAACCGGCGTAGATCTCGCCCAACGACTGCCCCGCTGCCTCGACCGCCATCGGCAACAACGACGTCTCGGTCAGCCCCGGCGACACGTTCACTTCGAGGAAGTAGACGGTGCCGTCCTCGGTCACCACCGCGTCGGTCCGCGACACGTCTCGCAGCCCGAGCAACCGGTGCGCCGCGACCGCGAGCTCCCCGACCGCCTTGGCCGACGCCGCGTCCAACCGAGCCGGCGAGTGGAAGTCGGTCAGGCCCGCCGTGTACCGGGCGGTGTAGTCGTACACACCGCTCTCCGCGACGATCTCGACCGCCGGCAGCGCATAGGGACCGTCAGGCCCGTCCACGACAGTCACCGCCACCTCCACACCGGAGATGAACTGCTCGGCCAGAACCGTGTCGCCGTACGCCAGGCACCCGACCATCGCGGCAGGAAGCTCAGCCGCATCGCGCACGACCTGGGCCCCGAGCGCCGACCCACCCTGGTCCGGCTTCAGCATCAACGGCAGCTTCAAAGTCGAGACCATCGCATCCAGAACAGGCTGCGCGCCCAGCTCCCGGAACGTCGCGTGCGGCAGGACGACCCACTCCGGCGTGATCAGCCCGGCCCGAGCCAGCTCCGCCTTCGCGGTCGGCTTGTCCCACGCACGACGGCACGCCCGCGAGTCGGTCCCGACGTACGGCACCCCGAGCATCTCGAGGATCGTCTGCACCGACCCGTTCTCACCTTCACCGCCGTGCAGAGCGACGACGACGGCATCCGGGCGGGAAGAACGAAGACGCGTCAGCAACGACGAGTCGGCGTCCCACTCCTCCACCGTCACGCCCACCGACCGCAGGGCAGCCGACAACCGGCGGCCGGAGCGGAGCGAGACTTCGCGTTCGTGGGAAAGCCCACCGGACAGCACAGCGACCATGCGGTCAGCCACAGCAGAACTCCAAAGATCGAAAAGATCAGGCGGTGTCGGGCGACGGGGTCTGCGGACCGGACAACTGACGGCCCGGCGTCGCCCCGAACGTCGCGTGCAGCTGCATCTCTTCCTCGATGACGTTCGCCAGGCGGCGGACGCCCTCCCGGATGCGCTCCGGCGTCGGGTAGCAGTACGAGATCCGCAGCTGGCGGGAACCGAAGCCGTCCGCGTAGAAGCCGGTGCCTGACGCGTACGCCACGCGGGCGGTCACAGCGCGGGGCAGCATCGCCTTCGTGTCGATGCCCTCCGGCACCGTCACCCAGACGTAGAAGCCGCCGTTCGGGATGTTCCACGTGGAACCTTGCGGCATGTGCTGCTCGAGAGCCGACACCGCCGCGTCCCGCCGTTCCCGGTACGCCTCCCGGTAGGTCTTGATCTGACCCTTCCAGTCCTGCGTCGAGAGGTACCGCGAGACGATCATCTGGTTCAGCGTCGGCGGGCACAGCGTGGCCGACTCGGCCGCCAGCACCAGCTTCTCGCGAACCGCGTGCGGCGCCAGCACCCAGCCGACCCGCAGACCGGCCGCGAACGTCTTCGAGAACGACCCGAGGTACACGACGTTGTCCGGGTCCATCGACCGCAGCGCCGGGTACGTCTGACCGTCGAAGCCCAACAGCCCGTACGGGTTGTCCTCGACGACCAGAACGCCGTACGAACGGCAGATCTCCAGGATCTCGGCCCGCCGCGACACCGCCAGCGTCACGCCGGCCGGGTTGTGGAAGTTCGGGATCGTGTAGAGGAACTTGACCCGCTGACCAGCGCGTTTGCAGGCCTCGAGAGCCTCTCGCAGCAGCGACGGCACGAGCCCGTCAGCGTCCATCGCCACGTGGACGACATGCGCCTGGTACGCCGTGAACGACCCGAGAGCGCCCACATAAGAAGGCCCCTCCGCGATCACCACGTCACCGGGGTCGCAGAAGATCCGGGTGACCATGTCGAGGCCCATCTGCGAGCCCACGGTCACCACCACGTCGTCCGGGTGCCCGTTGATGCCCTCCATCGCCATCACGTCGCAGATCTGCTCACGCAGCAACGGAACACCGTGCGCCGAGCCGTACTGCAACGCCACCAGGCCCTCGGAGGCGACGAGCTGACCGATCTCCGCGGACAGCGACTCCAGAGGTAGCGCGGCCAGATGCGGCATGCCGCCGGCCAGCGACACGACCTCGGGACGGGACGCGACCGCGAAGAGTGCCCGGATCTCCGACGCCGTCATCCCTGCCGTGCGCGCTGCGTAGCGGCGGAGGTGGGGGTCGAGGCTTCTGGGGCCCTGCTTGGCGGGCTGTCCGGGCACAGTCATGTGGGACTCCTGTATGGGAAATGTCCCGAGCGAGTGTAACCGTCGTCCCGTTCAGGGCACGTGCCTTCCCGGTTCCGTCACATTCGCCTACCCTCGTACGGGTCTGCTGTGCGTGCCGAGGGGTGGAGGTCGGGGTGTCGCGACGCGTTGTGGGCGTCACGCTGGACAACCTGGAGCATCTCTCCAAGCACAGCAGGACGTGCGTGTTCTGGGAACTGGCGCCTCACCTGCGAGAACAGGCCGAGGAGTACGGCGACACGGAGTTCGAGAAGGAAGCCTGGGTCTCCAGCGTCCTGCTCGAATGGGGTTCGTGCGGCCGCCTCATCTACTGCGACGGGATTCCCGCCGGTTCGGTGTTCTACGCACCGCCTGCTGCCGTTCCGCGCAGCGCCGCCTTCCCCACGTCCCCGGTGAGCCCGGACGCGGTCCTCATGACGTCGCTGGACGTTCTTCCCGAGTTCCGAGGGGGCGGACTCGCGCGAGTGCTCGTGCAGGCCGTGGCGAAGGATCTGACGCGTCGTGGCGTGAAGGCCATCGAGGCGTTCGGCGACACGCGCCCGGACGACGAAGAGTCGAGTTGCGTCACGCCGGTCGACTTCCTGACGAGCGTGGGCTTCAAGACCGTGCGGCCGCACCCCCGCTGGCCCCGGTTGCGCATGGAGCTCCGCAGCTCCATCACCTGGAAGGAAGACGTCGAGGCCGCCCTCGAACGCCTCCTCAACAGCGTCACCGTCTCGACCGCGGAACCGAGCTTCCGCCCCGTCTGACAGTTACGCGGGAGCCCCATGTACTCGCAACGAGTACATGGGGCTCCCGCGTAACTTCTGAAAGTCAGCTCTTCGACATCTCGTAGCGCAGCAGGTCGTTGAACGTGAACG
>JAVXWK010000603.1:0-10440 GCA_032230575.1 Pseudonocardiales bacterium
ACTGCACAGGCTCCGACTGCACAGGCTCCGACTGCACAGGCTCCGACTGCACAGGCTCCGACTGCACAGGCTCCGACTGCACAGGCTCCGACTGGGAGTCGTCCGGGCGGGAGTCCTCCGGGCGAGAGTCCTCCGGGCGAGAGTCCTCCGGGCGGATCGCGTCCCGCGAGCCCGCGTCGTCGAGGCTGAACAGCGGCGACCCCGACGGGTTGTGCAGCGTCCAGTCACCGTCGTTGGTGACGGTGGGCCGACCGTCCCGGGCCGACGCGGCAGCCTCATCGCCCTCGTCGATCGTCTCCAGACGCTCCACCGGACGCCGCTGATCCGGCCGCAACCAGGTCTCAAGACCCGGCTGACGCCCAGACTGGGGCTGGCGCGACGACTCCGGCTGCTGCTCCGGCGCCGGCTCAGCCTCCGGACTCCGCGGCGCATCCGAACCGCCGTCCTGACCCTCCTCGGCCAAGGCGGCAGCCTCGTCACCCTCCTCGATCGTCTCCAAGCGACCCGCCGGACGCTGCGGCTCCGGCCGCGCCTGGGGTTCGGACTGACGCTGCGGGTCGGCGGACTCGCGGGTCGTGCTGGGGTCGACCACGGTCCAGCCCGACTCGGGGCGCAACGCCTCGAAGTCCGGCCCGATGCGGTTCGGGATGGTCTTGCGCAGCGGCGCCGCCACCACGTGGTCGTGGCCGAACTGGTCCGCGAGCGCGGTCTGGAACTGCTCGGCGAGGCTGGTGCCGTGGCGCTCGGCTCCGGCGCTCGGGGCCCGCAGCACGATCGCGGAGATCTCGCCCGTCCGGGAGGGGCGCTGGAAGATGTCCGACTCGGCAACGAGCCGAGCCAGTGCGGGGGCGTCGACGACGCGGCGGCTGCCGTCGGCCAGTCGCAGCTGGAAGTTGCCGCCTCGGGTGGTGTTGACGTCGATGTGGAACGCGTCCGCTGGCGCGCCCTCGCTCGGCGCTCGCGTGTCCGTTCGGAAGGACATGCCGACCGTACGTCCATTGTGGACGATGTCGTGCGTCCGCGCGTCAGCCGGGTCGAAGTGGCGCACCTGCCCGATGCGGTTCGTGCCGGGCACGGTGGGCGGCAGGTCGAACGTCGTCCAGCCGCCGGGCGAAGGAGTCCTGCCGCCCTGGCTCGGGGTGAAGGTCGCGAGCGCGGCGGTGGGATCGGGTGCCGGGGTGGTCCGCGGCGTTGCGGGCTGGTTCGGGTCGCGCAGGCCGAGCGCCTCGAGTCCGCGGCGGTCCACTTCGAGCACGATCGGCTCGTCGGGCAGGGTGCGCACCGGGTCCGACCACTCGGAGGGCGTGCGCCCGCTGCTGTAGGTGGGCTTGATCTGCCACACCGGCCGGGCGCGCACGACGTAGCGCTGTCCGCCCTCGCCATCCGGCGCAGGCGTGTCGTGCCTGCTGGTGACGGTGCTCGTGTCCTCGTTGGACCACGGCAGCAGCGTCGTGGAGACACTGGTCATCGGCAGCGACGGGCGCGGACGGGCGTTCTCGATGGGCAGCGCGCTGACGGTCGCGCTGATCCCGAGGCCGACCTCACCCGTGCGCGAGGTGGTGGCGGTCAGCCCCTGTTCGGTGCTCCGCTCGTGGCCGAGCGGCTGGTCGAGCACCCGGACGAGCTCCAGGTCGACCAGGTCGGCGCCGACGCGGACGTGGGAGACGGGCCCCTCGCTCAAGCGGACCAGGTGACCCGTGGGCGAGAGCAGGTCGGCCATGTGCGCCCGCAGCGGCGCGATCCCGGTCTCCGTCAGCAGTTGCTGCATCGCCTGCGGGTGCAGCATCGGACGGCCACCGAGGCCGGTCGTCAGGTCCTGCAGAGCCTCGTGCAGGCGCGGCGAGGTGAACTGGCGGACGTGCACGGGCACTTCCGGCGGCAGGCCGAGCGGTTGCCGCTGCTCGCGCTGCCGCTCGTGCAGGGAGCCCTCCGACCGGTCGAGCACGCGCGGCGGTTCCTGGTCGATCCGGACGACGTCGTCGATGGGCACGGTCGAGCGTGCCGCGCCGGGCAACGCGAACTCGGTGGTCCAGACCTCCTGGATCGGCCTCGGTCCCGGTGTCGGGAGCCAGGACGGCAGGTGCTTCGAGTAGAAGCCGCGTGAGGCGTACGGGTACACCTCCATCGTCACGTGCAGGTCGTGCAGGAACTGGGCGGCGTCGCTGGTGTGCTCGGTCGTGACCGCGTCGCTGCGGCCGGTGGTGAGCTCGATCGAGTCGGCCCGGCGCCACGTACCGGAGAACGGGTTCACGTTCGCGCCGACCGAGCCCTTGCCCTTCTCCGAGTAGCCCACGAACGTCCTCAGCCCGGCGTCGAACCGGGTGCGGCTCTCCGCGCCGGACGCGGTGTCGTGCGTTCCCTCCACCCGGTCGGTGACGGTCGATTCGGTGATCGTGCGGTGGTACTGGCCGTCTCCCAGCCTGGCGCGCAGCACGACGAGCTGCTCGGCCCGGCCGAACGCGAGGTCACCCTCGAGGAAGACCGCGCGCCCGCCGGTGAGCATGTCGTTGAGCACGGAGTGGCTGAGAGCGCCGCCCAGTGTCGGCCCCAGCACGTCGTGCACCAGACGCTCGTTGATGGGCTCGAACGGGTGGCGCCTGGCCCCGCCGAGGAGGCCGCCGAGCGCGTTGGCGGGGCCCTCCAGGACGCGGCTGAGCCGCATGCCGCCGTTGTGCTCGGTCCAGTGGCGCAGGCGGTCCTCGATCTGCCGCACCAGTTCGCCACCGGCCGCCGGCCGGTACATCTCCACCCTGCCGGTGCCGGCACCGACGTCACTCGGCGCGCGCAGCGGCTGCGACTCGAGCTCTTCGGTACGCGACGGCCCCGCGTCCTGATCACCGCTGTGCGACGGCTCCGTGGGCGACGGCTCCGTGAGCGGGGTGCTGGTCGACGGGGTGTCGGCCGGGGTGTCGCCGGGGCGCTGGGCGCGGTAGTGCTCGGCGTCGGCCGGGTCCAGCTTGGCCAGGTCGGCCTCGGACAGCGCCCCGATGCGGTGGATCTCGCTCGCCGGCACCCAGACGCGGGCACCGTCGGGCACCTCGACCCACTTCGACTGCTCACGGGTGGCGCCCTCGTGCCACAGGCCGGTGAGGTCGCCCCAGCTCCGCTGCAGCGAGGACCGCACCTGGTGCGTGGCGTCGAAGCTGACCAGGTAGCCGCGCTCCGAGTGGTGCTCGCCGGTCTCCACCGGCGACCGGCGCGACTCCGTCGTCGACTCGGAGTTCCGCACGCCACCGCCGAGCTCCACCCCGGCGCTGAAGGGCACCACCTTGTGCAGCGGGGTCGCCGCGTTCAGGCCGATCTTCGCCTGGTACTCGCGCCTGGTCTCGGTCGTGGTGCTCCCGTCCGTGCCCAGTCGCTGGGTGTCGCGGAAGGTGTGCGCGTCATCGCGCGCCATGATGTGCGGGCTGTCCAACGTCGTGGTCAGGGTGACCTTGGCGTCCAGTTCGCGCGAGCCGACCAGTCCCGGCCCGTTGTGGCTGCGCAGGCGCAGCACGTCCTCGAACATGAGGGCGCGGTCGAACCGGGCCGCGCGCGCGGCCGGGGTCCCGAACTGCTCCAGCACCTCGAGGGAGACATTGCGTTCGTTGGGCTCGCCCCATCGGCTGTCGAAGGCCCGCATGCCCTTGTGCTCGTCGAACTCGGGTGGCCTGGAACCGATGAAGAGCTTGAGAATCGGGTCGTACCACCGCTTGCCCTCCGGACGGCCCACCATCGCCGCGATGGTCTGCACCAGGCCGGGCACCGGCTTGATCGACTCCAGCTCGGCACCCGCGGGCAGCTCGCCGGGCACGCGGCCGTTCTCACTCGCGGTGCCGTCCAGCCACATCGGGTCGCCGCGGTGGGACACCGGGGTGCCGGTGTCGAGGAGAACACCGGGACGCTGCGGTGCGTCGACCTCGACCACGCCCTCGATGTGTCGCGCGAGTACCTCTGGTGCCAGGTCCTCGGACCGCCCTGCGAACGACTCGTCGAAGCCGGACCAGCGACCGCCGAAGTGCACCTCGAACTGGACGGGATAGGCGTAACGGTGGACGGGCTCGGTGCTCTCCAGCGACCGTTCGGCCTCTGCCTGCTGTTCGGTCGTCCGGGTCGTGGTGACGCCGCTGTCCCTGCTCAGCGTGATGCTCTCGGACGGGTTGACCGGGTGCGCGGGCGCGTTCGGGTCGGTCTGGCCGGGCTTCAGGTTCGCCGGCGGCTTGTACGGGGTCTGGTAGGCGTTCCCGGTGAGTCCGACGGTGTTCTCGGTGCCGGTGGTGACCGTCACCGTGTGGGTGTGGCCGACTTCGACCTTGCCCTCGAAGGTCTGCGACGGCACCTCACCGACGTGACGTCCCTCCTCGCGCAGCAACGAACCGCGCACGAACACGTCGGGCGCGTCCTTGTGCCAGGCGCTGAGCGGGAACCGGACGCCGTCGCCGCCGTTCGTGACCTCCCTGGCGCGCTCGTGCAGGAACTCGCGGAACCGGTCGGCCAGCCTGGGCAACTGGTCACCCGGAATGTCGCCACGCGTCCACAGCTTGTGCAGGACCGAGCCCACGACGCCGTCGACGGTGGCGTCGTCGAGGCGGTACCGCGCACCGACGCGGTCCGGCACGTCGGTCGTCTCGGGGGTGTGGGCGTCGGGGTCGGTGACCGGGCGAGTCGGGTCCTGCGGCCCGGACCACACGGTGGCCGAGCCGTCCACCTTGACAACGTCCGGCAAGTAGCGACGGACGTTCGCGGAGTCGACGGGCGTCGTGCCCTGCCCCGTGTCGTGGTCGGCGCCGATCTGACTCTCCGGACCACCGCCCTGCGTCCAGCGCGAACCGTCGCCGATGCGCACCACGTACGTGAGGTCGGCGCGATGCTTGTCCAGCTGTCCTGAGTAGACAGTGCTCAGCTCGGACCCGTGGCGGTCCGTGATGCTCGTGCCGGTCGTGGTGCTGCGGAAGTGGCTGAGGGAGACACCCGCGAACCCGCCGTCCGGGTGGATGATGTCGCCGACGGAGACGTCCACGCCCGCTCCCCGGCGCCGCATGTACGACTGCGCCGTGACGCTCTCATTCGACGAGGTCTCGGTCTGGGTGAGCTTCGCCTCGACCGGGCCCCTGCTGTCGGCCTCTCCCCTCGGCGCGATGCCGATGACGACCTCGACCGGCTTCTTGCCGTTGAAGGCGAAGCTCTCGCGTGCCGCGCCACCGCGGAAGAGCTGGTCGGCGCGTCCGGGCAGGGTCTCGAGCCACGTCCGGAAGTCACGCGCGGCCGGGTCGTTGATGCGCAGTTCGAGCTTCTCCGACACCTGCCGGTAGATGTCGCCGAGCCCGCTGAGCTCGACGTGCTCGAAGGTCTGCGGCCGCGCCGCCGAAGGCGTGTTCGCCGAAGGCGCGTCCGCCGACGGGCGATCCTGCGGCCAGGCCAGATCCATCCGCACGTCGTGCGTCTCGGTCCGGACGATCGCGTTGCTCCAGGGGAAACGACCCGGCTTGCGCACCGTGATCCGGTAGGCGACGTCGTGCTGGGCGGTCCGGACGGGGAGGTCGCTCTCCTCCAGCGCCGTCGTGAGCGTGTGCGCGGTCGTGGAGGACAGCGACGAGTCGCGGGTGTTGACGAAGTCGCCGATCCGACCGCTGACGATCACCCACGGCAGGGGCAGCCGGAACGACCTCGGATCAAAGGAGACCTTCCCGCGCTCGGTCCACCGCCACATGCTCGAAGACCGCCGGACCTGCTCGTGCGAGACGGTCGTGGTCGTGTGCCTCGGCTCGACCGGCGAGTTGACGGAGGTGACTTCGAGGGTGATCTGCGGGCCCTTGTGCCGTCCGCCGAAGTCGACGGTCAGGCCGCCGTCGAGCGCCCGCGCGAAGTGCTCCTTGAGGTTGTCGTCGGAGAACGCGGTCTGAACCATGCGCCGCAGGTCGCCGTCGCGCTCTAGAGCCTTCGAGCCGAGCAGATCGACGATCTTGCCGCGCAACCCGGAGCCGTCGACGTCGCCTTCCACCTTGACGCTGTCGGTCCTGGCCTTCCGCATCCGCTCGGCGGGGTCCACGATCCCGTCACCGTCGCGGCTTCCTGGCGTGCCCGGCTCCCGGCCACTCGGTCCGGGGTCGGCCTGGATCTCGTTGGTCGTGCCGGGCGCCTCCTCGGAGGTGCCGGCACCGTCGTCTTCCGGCCCGCGGCGGGACGACTCGGCGTCGGGCGAGCGCGGCGAACCGAACTCGTCCTCCAGGTCGTCGAGCTCCGCCAGCAAGGAGTCCGTGTCGTCAGTCGGCGAAGTGCGCTCCGACGAGCGCGGCGACCCGAACTCGTCGCTCAGGTTGTCCAGCTCCGCCAGCAGGCTGTCGAGGTCCTCCGAGGACTCGCTGCGCGGCGACTCTGCGGCCGACGTGTCAGACGGCGTGGACTGCGCGTTGGACCGGCTCGGCGACGAGCCGGGCGTGTCGATGTGGCGGGTGTGCTCCGCGGGCAGCGTGAGAGCGGCGAGCCCGCCATCTCCCAGCAGGCGGCGGAACGGCTCCGCCTCGGCCACGATCCGGGCGACGTTCTCGCCGTCGATGACGACGGACGTCCGGGGGCCGTGGGCGTGGTCAAGGACGGCCACGGGAAGCGGGCCGACGGTGAGCGACTGCCACGTTTCGCGCAGCGGTCGCCCGTCCGGCGGGAACAACTCGGACGCGTCACGCACGTCGGTGGACCAGCGCAGCTGGACGAAGCCCTCGGGCTGTGGCCGCCCACTGGGCTCGCCGTCCCTGGTGAACACGGTGACGTCAATGGTCCGGCCGTTGTGCGCCAGCACGGCGAACGTGCTGCCGTCGGCGGGCAGGTGCAGCACCGCTCCGCTGGACGGGACGACCTCCAGGTTCCCCTCGTGCGGAGGAGATAGCGCCTCGTTCGACGACGGCTGCGCCCCATCGTGCTGGGGGTTCGCCGGCTGCTCCGGCGAACGCGGCGTGTCACTCTGCTGGGGCGCGTCCTCGACGCGAGGCGAGCCGGTCGAGCTGTCGCCGTCAGACGAGCGCCCCTCGGACGCGTCCTCCTCCCGGATGAGATCGGACAACGACCGCGACCGGCGCGAGCCCTCCCCGCGAGGCGAAGCCGCCGGGCTGTCACCCTCGGACGCGTCGTCGGCCCGCATGAGATCGAACAACGAGCGCCGCGTCTCGGGCGTGCGGGCCAGCACCGGCACCTCGGCACCCAGCCGGTCGCTCAGAGCACGCTGGAAGTCGTGCGCGGCCGAGCCGTCCGCCCTCGATCCCGGCACGACCACGGCGGCGAGGTCTCCGTGGCGCACCGCCGCGAGGAACGGCGCGCTCTTCGCGACCACGCGGGCGAAGGTCGCGCCGTCCACGGACACCCGGCCACCGTCGGACAGCCGCAGCTCGAACCGGTCCGCCGTGGCGTCCACGTCCACGTGGTGAACCGGGCCGCTGCGCAAGGACGCCGGCAGCTCGGCGAGGGTGTCGCCGTCGCGGAAGGAGATGCCAACCGGGCGGCCATCGGACTCCAGCGGCCGGGAGACCACGTCCTGTCGCCGGAACGTCCGCGCCGCACCGGTCTCGTCCAGTCCGGTCAGCGTGGCGGAGTCCCGGCCGAACAGACGCGCGATCGGACGCGTCGCCGACGACCACAGTCCGGACCGCAGCTCGCGGCCACGCGTGTCCGACGGCGCCGGGTCGCCCTGGCGCTGCGGTCCGGCCGGCTGCTGCGTGCCGCCGGGTCCGGCATCGGACCTCGGCGGTCCGTGCGCAGGGAGCTCCTGCCACCTGCCGCCGTCGGTGATCGAGTACTCCACCCGGCCGGTGTTCTGCGTGAGCCGGCTGTAGACGTCCCGCGTCGGCGCGAACACCCGCGGCGGCTGGAACGACTCCGTCAACGCCTGGCGGAAGTCGTGCGCGGTCCCGCCAGGACCGTCCACGCGTGCCGCCTCGCACACCACCATGACGAGCGCGTCGGGCTCCGACCGGTTCATCGCGCGGTGGAACGACTTCAGATCGCCGACCAACCGGCCGAACGTCCGGCCGTCGAGATCGATCTCCGAACCGTCCCGCAACGTCACCCGCGCACGGTTCTCCGACCCGTGCGCGAACACGTGCAGCGAGTTCCGCGGCCACGGCGCGGGCACGCTCTCGAACTGACCGCCCGCACGCGCCTGCCTGATTCCTTCGCCGTCGCGCACGCCCTCGGAGAACAGCTGCGTCGACTCCGACGAGTCGTGCCGCTGCAACCACGACCGCACGTCCGCCTTGTCCCGGCCGGTGTAGAACACCAGCCCCGCGTCGCGGCCATCCCGCGAGACCCGCGTGACCTTCACGTTCGACGAGTGGAAGGTCCTGCGCGCGCCGTCCGCGACACCCTCGCCGCTGAGCTCCAGGTTCTCCCGCGTCGCGGTCCGCAACCGCAACCGCTCCTGGACCCAGCGCCCGGCCCGCTCCACTCGCGAACGACGGTTCTCCGGCCGCGCCTGCGACTCCCTGGCCTCCTGCTGGGACTCCTGGCGCAGGAAGTCCGCGAGCGACCTGCTGTGCTCCGACGGCTGAGTGCTCTGTTCAGCCGAGCGGCTGGGTTCCCGCGAATGCGCCGGTTCGTCACCACGCTGCGAATCGAGCGCACCGTCGCGCGAGTCCACCCGTCCGCCCTCGGCGTGAACCGGCTCGTTCACACCGTCCCGCAACGGCCCCGACTCCACTGAACGCGGCGAACCGTCCTCGGACCGTGGCGACGGCTGGCTGGACGGTGACCGCGTCCCATCGCGGTCATCCGCCGGCGTCGAGTCACCGGCATCGGACTCCCGCGACCGCGGCGACTCGCCAACCGGCGCATCACCCTCGCGCCCCGGCACCGACGACCGCGGGGACTCCGCCTCGCCCAGCGGCGACCCGAGCCCGGCACCCGGCTCGGACACCGGCGAACGCGGCGACCCGAGCTCCTCGCTCAGGTTCTCCAGCTCCGCCAGCAAACTGTCCGTGTCGCTCAGCGGCGACGCATCGTCCTCGGACACCCGCGAACGCGGTGACCCGCCGTTGTCCGGCTCACCCTCGCGACCGGACTCCGAAGAATGAACGGTCGGATCATCCGAAGTGGACCCGTCGCCACCACCGCTGTCCTCGGCCCGGTCGGGCGAGCGGTGCGGGGTGCCGTCCGACACGGTCTGCAGACCCGCGGGCGGCCGGTGGGGCTGGGCGGGCTCGACCGGGTTGTCGCCCGGCAGGTGGACCGGTGAGTCCTCGACCGGGGTGTGGTCGCCGAGCTCGAGTTCCGGCTCTTCCGGGATGGTCTCCAGCGGCCGCCGCTCGTGACCGTCGCGCATCCAGGCGGGGTCCTCGACCCGCGGCGGATCGGTGTCGGCGGTCCGTTCCGGCGAACGGGGATCCGTCGACTGGGTCGTGTCAGCAGGCTGTGTCGTGTCGGCCGGCCGTGCGGTGTCGAGCGGCGGAGCGGTGGGGTCGTCGAGCCCCAGGCGGCGCAGGCCCTCGCGGTTCGTCTCGATCAGGATCGGCTTGTCCGGCTCGGTCCGCAGCGGCGCGTTCCACTCCTTCGGCGCACGCCAGCTGCGGAACGTCGGCGTCACCTCCCACTGCGGCGTCAACCGCACCAGGTACCGCCGGTCCGCCGCGGGGTCCGCGGTGGGCTGACCATCGGCGGGTGTGCCGTCAACGGGCTTCGTCGCCTCGGCGGGATTGGAGTCGTGCGACGTCGACGAAGCGCTGTCGCCCCTGGACTCCCAGTCGCGCTTGAGCGTCACGTCGTGGATCGCCCCGCTGGGACGCTGACCCGCCGTCTGGTGCACCGGCTGGTTGTTGAGCGTGGATGCCGTGTTGCCCTTGACCTCGTTCTTGCCCGCGACGTTCTGCTTGGCTGTCTGCTTCTCGGTGACCGTGAGCGTCGCCGGCTTGTCCAGCACCTCGACCAGCTCACGCTTGACGACGTCCATCGAGATCTTCACGCTCTTGACGCCACCACCGGGGAACTTCACCTCGTGCCCGGCTGGCGACAACAGCTCCGTCAGCTCACCGCGCAGCATCGGTGACTGGGTGGCCGCCCGCAGCTCGTGCACCGAGCTCGGCGACATCATCGGTCGCCCGTTGCCGCCATCAGCCAGCTGGTTCAGCGCGTCCTGCAGATTCGGCGCGTCGAACGGGCGCACCACGACGTCGTCGGGCAGGCCACCCGGCCGGCCCTCCGGATCCAGCCACCCCCGCAACGGTCCTTCGACCTCGGCCAGCGGCGGCACCGGGTTCCTCGGCTGCACGGGCACCGCGTCGTCGACCGGAACGACCGACCGCACGGCGCCAGGCAGGTCGAAGGTCTGGGTGAAGTGGTCGCTGAGCCGCCGCGCACCGGGGAAGATCTTCCGGACGTCACCGGAGCGCGCGTAGGTGTGCACCTCCATCGTGACCTTGAGGTCGTGGAGGAACTCGACGCTGTCGCGTTCGTCGATGAACTTGATCTTCTCGGTGCGTT
>JAVXWK010000646.1:0-5623 GCA_032230575.1 Pseudonocardiales bacterium
GCGGACTGCCCCCGCCGAAGTGCCCGGAGTCCTCATAGGTGTTGCGACCGGCGACGACGGCACCGACCCGCGCGGCCAGGAAGTCGAAGACCTTCGCGCTGGGCGCGCTGAGCTTGAAGCCGTCGAACACCTGGCTCGGGGTGTCGCCGTCGAAGTACCAGTCGAAGAGCATCCCGCCGTCGCCGAGCCCATGACCAGGCCCTGGCTCGCGACCCGTGATGTACCCGTCGGCCGACACCGAGTGCGCGCTGATGACCTTGCCCATGATCGCCTCCTTGAGTTCCTTGAGGGAACCCTAGCGCGTTGAGTTCCTTAAGGGAACCCCAAGCGCTAAACTCGTCGGCATGCAGAGGACGGACTTCAGCAAGATGGCGTGCTCGATCGCGCGCACGCTCGACGTCGTCGGGGAGCCGTGGTCGCCGCTGATCCTGCGGGACGTGTGGGTCGGCATGAGCCGGTTCGAGCAGCTCCAGGCCGACCTCGGGATCTCCCGCAAGGTCCTGACCGAGCGCCTCAACCACCTCGTCGACCACGGCGTGCTGGAGCGCCGCCCGTACGACAACCGCCCGCGCTACGAGTACGTGCTCACGCAGAAGGGCACCGAGCTCGTCGACCTGCTGATGGTCATGGTCGGGTGGGGCGACAAGTGGCTCGCGGGCGAGGCGGGGCCGCCGGTGCTCTACCGGCACCACGCGTGCGGGGAGATCAGCAGCGTGGAACTTTGTTGCGCGAACTGCGGCAAACCCATGCACGCCAACGATGTCGACGTGTTGCCCGGCCCCGGCTCAGCCGCGTGAGCCGGGGTGCTGGACCTCAGTGCTCGTCGTAGTGCCCGTTGTGGGCCGCGTGCCGGTGCCCGTCGTGGACGTAGTCGACGTGGTCTGAGTGCGGAACGGCCACGTGCCCGCATCCGTCGCCGTGTGCGTGGTCGTGGGCGCCGTGCTCGTCGTGGCCGTCCGGCTCGCACTCGTCGAAATGACCGTCGTGCTCCCGGTGGATGTGTCCATCGTGGACGTAGTCGACGTGATCGCTGTGCGGCACCCCGACGTGCCCGCAGCCGTCGCCGTGGACGTGGGAGTGCTCGAGGTGTTCGAGGTGGCTCGTTGTCATGTGATCAGGCTGCTCCGTCTCGCCGCGGACCGCGTTCCCAGCCGCCCGACCGGGTGACAACCACCCCCGCAAAGCCGCGAGCCGCCCCCTTTGTGAGGGGACGGCTCGCGTTTGTTCACCGCACGACGGTCAGTCGACGGAGACCAGCTGCTCCTGCGCCGGTCCGACGGGCTGGCGCGACTTCACGAAGCGCCACCCGAGGAACAGCACGAGAGCAAGACCCGGGATGGACCAGAACGCGATCCGCTCGGCCTCACCGGACGAGAACGCCATCTGCCCGATCACCAGCCCGAGGAACGCCAGCGTCAGCCAGCCCGTGTACGGCGCGCCCGGCATCCGGTACGACGGCCGTTCGATCTCGCCGCGCAAAGCCTTCTGCCGCAACCGCATCTGGCAGATGATCAACGTGGCCCACGTCGACACGACGCCCAGCGAGGCGATGGCGATCGCGATGTCGAACGCGTCCTTCGGGACGATGTAGTTGAGCACCACGCCGAGCACGTAGGCACCGGCGGTGAACAGGATGCCGCCGTAAGGAACGTGGCGGGAGTTCATCTTGCCCGTGATCGCGGGCGCCTCGCCCTTCTGCGCCAGCGAACGCAGGATGCGGCCGGTCGAGTACAGACCCGAGTTGCACGACGACAGTGCGGCCGTCAGCACAACGGCGTTCATGATGTCGCCGACCGCCGGGATGCCCAGCGCCGAGAACACGGTCACGAACGGCGACTCGGTGCCGGTGTAGTGGTCCCACGGCAGCAGCATCGTCAGCAGCAGCACGGAACCGACGTAGAAGATCGCGATGCGGTAGACCACGCCGTTGATGGCGCGCGGCATGATCTTGTGCGGGTCCTTGGTCTCCCCCGCGGCGATGCCGACGAGCTCGATGGCCGAGTAGGCGAAGATCACGGCCTGCAGGGTCATCAGCGCGACGCCGAAGCCGGCCGGGAACAGGCCGCCGTGGCCCAGGGTGTTGGACACCGAGGCGGCGGTGCCGCCGATGTCGGCGTGGCCGATCACCAGGCCGATGCCCGTCACCAGGAACACGACGATGGCCGTGACCTTGATGACCGAGAACCAGAACTCCAGCTCACCGAAGAGCTTGACGGACAACATGTTGATGGCGACCAGGACCACCAGTGCGATCAGCGCGGTGATCCACTGCGGCATGTCCGGGAACCACTTGTGCATGTAGATCGCGACGGCGGTGATCTCGGCGATGCCCGTCATGGCCCAGTTGAGCCAGTACAGCCAGCCGGACGCGAAGCCCGCCCACGGGCCGATGAACTCGCGGGCGTACTCCACGAAACTGCCGGCGACGGCGCGGTGCAGCACAAGCTCGCCCAGCGCGCGCATGACGAAGAACGCCGCGATGCCGCACACCGCGTAGGAAAGGATCAGCGACGGCCCTGCCGCGGCGAGGCGTCCGCCCGCACCCAGGAAGAGGCCGACGCCGATCGCGCCACCGATGGCGATCATCTGCACCTGACGCTTGCTCAGCGACTTGGTGTAGCCGTCCGCATCAGTTTCCACAGAACTCACGAGGAGGTTCCTTCCGAAAACGGAAATTGCTCGCATCGGAACCTCCCGCGCCCCGATGCGCTGATGCGTTGGGACCTTAGTGAGTGGCGGTCATCACCAAGTAATCACCTGGGGAAGGCTTAACGTAAGCGACATCACACAGCGCTGCGTTCAGGTCGTCCCAAATGTCTTCGACATGCTCAAGTCCAACTGAAATGCGCAGCAAATTCTCCGGAACGCCCGAAGCGCGCAGTTCTTCACCGGGGACCAGGCGATGGGTGAGTGCCCACGGATGCTCGATCAGCGTGTCCACGGAGCCCAGCGACACGGCGGGCGTGACCAACCGAAGCCGCCGCACGATCGACGTCGGATCGCCGTGCACGCCGAACGCGATCATGGCCCCGGTCCCCCGCAGTTGCACCGACGCGGACGGGTAGCGCACGAACTCGACAGCGTCGTGCTCAGCGAGCCTCACAGCCAACAGAGCAGCCGATCGGGAAGCCGCCTCGACGCGCAACGGCAGCGTGGCGAGCCCGCGGTGCAGCAGGTAGCCGCCCAGCGGGTGCAGCACCGCGCCGGTGATGATCCTGACCTGCCGCAACGCCGCTGCCAGCGCGTCTGAGCAGGCCACGACGCCGCCGAGCACGTCCCCGTGCCCGCCCAGGTACTTGGTGCCGGAGTGCAGGACGTACGAAGCGCCGTGCAGCGCCGGGTTCTGCAGGACCGGCGTCGCGAAGGTGTTGTCGACCATCACCGGCACGGATCCGGCCTGCCGGACGACGTGCTCGATGTCGACGACATCCAGGTTCGGGTTGGCCGGCGTCTCGACGACGATGAGACCGGTGTCCGGCCGGATCGCGGAGGACACCAGGCCTGCTTCGACATAGGTGGTGGAGACGCCCAACAGACCGGACGACAGCAGGTGGTCGGTGCCGCCGTAGAGCGGTCGCACGGCCACGACGTGCGGCTTTCCGGCCATCACGCACGCTGCCTGGATCACCGCGGTCACCGCGGCCATGCCACTGCCGAACGCGACGGCGGCCTCGGTGTGCTCGAGCCCCGCCAGTGCCTTCTCGAACCGGGCGACCGTCGGGTTGTGCAGCCGTGCGTACACGGGCGACGGGGCCTGCGCGGCGCCGGTGGCCCACTCACCGAGTGCTTCCCCGCCGAGTGCCTGGTCAGGCACGGGGTAGGTGGTGGACAGGTCGATCGGAGGTGCGTGCACGCCCAGCTCCGCGAGGTCGTCGCGGCCGCCGTGCACTGCGATGGTCTCGATGCGCGTCATGGCCCGAATGGTGGAGACTTCCTCGTCAGAACGGTCACTGAACCGCAGTGGATTCGACGGATTGGAGATTCGCCGTGCTGGATTCGATCGACGAGGCCATCGTGCGGGAGCTGCGGAAGGACGCGCGGCTGCAGAACAAGGACCTGGCCGAACGCGTGAACGTCGCGCAGTCCACAGCGGTCGTGCGACACCGTGCGCTGCGAGAGCGCGGAGTGATCACCGGGTACCACGCCGAGGTGGATCTGAGCGCGGTCGGACGGCACGTGCAGGCGATGCTGGCGTTGAAGATCCGTCCGCACACCAAGGAGATCGTCGACCCGTTCATGGCTTATGTGCTGAGCCTTCCAGAAACTCTTGCGCTTTCACACGTGACTGGACCGGAAGATTTCCTGGTGCATGTCGCGGTATCGGATGTCGGCCATCTGCAACGCCTCGTTCTGGACAAATTCACGAGTCGCCGGGAGGTGACAGAGGTTCATACAAACCTCCTCTTTTCGCACGTTAGAAAGCACTAACTGGCGAGTCTCAAGGCGGGCGCGAGCTGGTCTCGGCCGTCGATGCCGAGTTTGCGGTACACCTTGGTCAGGTGGATCTCGACCGTGCGCAGCTGCACGAACAGCGCGGCCGCGATCTCCCGGTTCATCTTGCCCTCGGCGGCCAGCGCGGCGACCCGGCGTTCGGACTCGGTCAGCCCGGCGGGCCCGGCGGCCAGCTCCTGCCGGATCTCCTCGGCCAGGTCCTCGACGCCGCAGTCGTCGGCGAGGTCGACGGCTGTTCTGAGCTCGGCGCGGGCGGGCTTGACCCGTCCGGCGAGGTGCAGCGCACGCCCGAGCGCGAAGTGGCTGCGGGCTCGTTCGAGCAGGGCGTTCGTGGTGGCGAGCAGTCCGACCGATTCTTCCAGCAGTGCAATGCCTTCGACGCCTCTGAGCACGCCCTGTTCACGTAACACGGCCGCCAACGGCAGCACCGCGCCCGTTGCGCGCGCTAAGAGCTCCTCCGCGACGAGGTGGTCGCCTCCGAGAGGAAGTCGCCACGAGGGGCTGTCGCAACCACGCGCCCTCAGGCGTTCTCCACAGTCCAGCAGATCGCGCACGCCGTCCTTGCGCCTCTCAGCCGCGATCCGCACCCTGCCCCGCGCGGCCAGCAGAGCCGGTGCGCCGAACAGGTCAGGCACCTCGCCCGGCACGACCTCGAACACCTGCGCCGCCATCTCGACGTCGCCCATGTCCAGCAGTGCCAGCGAAAGCTCGGTCAGCGCGGCGAAGATCGGCGTCGACACGCGCGCCGCCCCGCAGCTTTCGAGCGCCGCCAGCGCTTCCCGTGCGTCGGACTCCGCGGCTGCCAGCCGTCCAAGATCCCTGAGGCAGGCCGAACGTGCCGTGAGTGCCGCCGCGACGCACGGCCGGTGCTGCCACCTCCGCGCGATGGTCAACGCACGGTCGGCACGGGCATATGCCGGCGCAAGCTCGCCACGCGTCCGCAGAAATGCGATGGCACGCAGGTAGGGATCGAACTCCGAGGGCGTCACCGGCACGACGTCCGGGTCGCCGATCGCGTCCGGCTCGAACTCCGGCTCCTCCCCCAGCAACGCCAGCAGTCCTGGCAGCGCGGGGTGCGCGGGATCGGCCTCGCCCAGGTGATCGACAGCGGCCGGTACGTCCACATAGGACTCGACCTCGCCGAGTTCCGCCAGCAGTCCTCGAGATCCCG
>JAVXWK010000667.1:0-5598 GCA_032230575.1 Pseudonocardiales bacterium
TGCATCGACCTGGCCATCACCGTGTTGCGCGTGGCGGCGTCGGTGATGCCCTCGAAGCCGAACCCGAAGTACAGGGTGTCGGCGGTCTTCACGACGGCACCCTCCGGGAACCCGGCGGCGGTGGTGCGGATGAAGTTGTTGCCGTTCGGCGCACTGCCGTCGGGCGGACCGGTGACTGCCCAACCGTCCAAACCGGACTCGAACGACGTGGTGCCCTCACCGGTCGTGACGGTGATGTCGTCGACGAACACGCCGAGACCCTGCGTGGCCCAGTCGCTCGCGTAGGCGATGGAGACCTCGACCTGGGTGCCCGCGTAGGCGGTCAGGTCGACGTTCCACTGCTGCCAGCCGCCGGATCCGCCGGACGCCGCGTTCCAGCTACCGGTCGTGCCGGTCGGCGAACACGTGCCGTCCGGGTTGAGTGTCTGGTAGTGGTCGAGCTGCGGGTGCAGGTCGCGCCACCCCTCCGGGCAGCTGTCCCCGGTCGCGGTCGTCGTGTGCCCGTTGGTGTCGGGCAGCGTCGTCCAGTTGGTCCCACCCGCGGTGCGCGCCTCGACGAACAGGTGGTCCCACGCGGCCTCGGTGTCGTACGACGTCCAGAACGACATCTGCGCGCCGCCCGCCGGAACGGTGATCGTGCGCGTCAGCCGCTTGTACGACACGTCGCTGATCTGCGAGTAGACGTAGTAGTCGCCGAAGTGCGGTGCGAACGGGCCGCCAGGGCGGTCCCAGGCCGCGGCGACGTCGCTGGTGAACTGCGGGTACTGGTTCGTCGGCAGCAGGCCACTCGTGGTCAGGAACGACGCGGTGTGGTCCTGGTTGTCCGCGCCGTCCCCGCCGTTGAGGCTCAACGAGATGCCGGTCAACGGGTTCGCGACGCCGTTGACGCCGAACGGGTCGCCGTTCTCGTCCTGGCCGGTGCCCTCGTTGATGACGGAAGCGCCGAACCAGTACTCGATGACGTCGTTCACGCCGTCGCCCGAGCCGGACAGCGGGCGGCACCGCAGATCGACGTCGGGCAGCGTGCTGCACTGCTTGTTCTCGAACGGGTCGTAGAGCTGCGTGCCGTGCCCGCCGGCGTACTGGTGCCCGGCGTACTTGCCGGTGTAGAGCACCTTTCCGCCCTCGTTGAGGTAGTCGCGGACCTCGAACAGCTCGGACTGCGCGAGGCTGGAAGCGTTGCCAGGGGCCCACCCGAGCTCGCGCGTCACGACGTCGTCGCCGGTGTACCAGACGACGGCCTTGTAGTGGCTCAGCACGCCGAGCGCGTCAGGTGCCTTGCGGCCGTTGGCATCCACGTCGTACACGTCGCTGCTGATGCCACCGGCGGTGAGAGCGTCGGTGTAGTAGCTCACGTACTTCGGCGCGGTCACGCCCTGAACCGGTGACGCGCCCGTGTAGTCCTCAGCGGACAGGACCAGCACCTTGTCGTTCGACTCGGAGACGGCGCGGTAGGTGAAGGACCTGCTCGCCTTGCCGCCACCCTCGAACCACACCTTGACCTGATCACCAGGGGTCGTCCCGGTCACCGTGCCGCGCATGACGTGGAAGTAGTTGGCGTTGCCGATGCCGTACTTCTCGCCACCGGTCCACTCGCTGGTCGTCGTGCTGTGCACCGGTCCGTCGCCGATCTGCCACTTCGCGGTGACGGCGCCGAGTGACTTCTTGGCCAGCACGCGGACTTCCTGCGGGTCGCCGTAGGACACGTCGAACGTGAAGTCCAACATGGACAGTGGTGCGTTCTCCGGGTCGATGTCGGCCTGGTCCAGGTAGAACGGTTCGACCGTGATGCCCACCGAGGACTTCGGGTTGCTCGGGTCGAGTGCGGACCTGGCCTGCGACAACGCGAACGGCAGCGTGTTCTGGAACTCGGCCTCGACGAGCGCCTCGTCGTCGGGGAAGACGAAACCACACCCCTCGCAGCCTTCGCTCAGCTCGGGCGTGAACGCCACGGTCCCTGCGTGAGCGTCGGCGTAATCGGTGGTCTCGCCGTTCGTGACGTACAGCTCGTCGGAGCTGATTCCCGGGTCGAAGCCGGGGATCGCGGGCTTGGCGTCGGTGCCCGCCATGGCGACGTAGATCGGGTTGTCGGCCTCGGGCGACCCGGTCTGCCAGCCCTGCGGGTAGAGGATCTGCTGGGCGGCGGAGTGCCAGTTGGTCTGGAACTTCGGCTTGATCCGGTTCAGCAGGCCCTGCATGGCCTTGGTCTCCGGCTCGGACGCGGCGCTGGTGCCCCGGTAGGTCTCGCTCGCGGTCGCGGACGACGAGCCCTCGTTGTCGTAGTTGAAGTGCTCGTCGAAGTTGCGGTTCGGGTCCACGCCGTCGCCGACGGTGATCTGGCCGTTGCCGTCGTTGTCGCGCAGGTTCTTGCGCCACAACCGTTCCACGTCGAACGTGTACTGGTAGCCGTCCGGGTTGGCGACGAGCACGAACCAGAGCTCGGTGCTCTTCAGGAGGTCCTTGATCTCCTTGTCGTTGGCCTTGAAGCGGTTGATGTAGTGGTTGAGCAGCCTGCGGTTCACCTCGGTGCTGATCCACTCGCGCGCGTGCTGCGTGGAGGAGTAGAGCACCGCGGGCCGGCTGCCGTCGCGTTGCCCGGGCGCGCCCTGCGTGACCTTGAGCGCGATGATCTCCCGTCCCTGCCCGGTCTTCCCGAGCACCTCGAGCTTGACGAGGTTCTGGTTGTTCCGCGCCAGCGCGTACAGCTGGTCGCGAATCCCACCCGGCTCGTCGTAGGACCGCCACACGGTGAACCCGGCGGCGGCCTGCTCGGCGGCAAGCTGCTTGGTCGTCTTGCCGTCCTTGTTCTTCTTGAGCTTCGCGTCGATCCCGCGCTTCGCGAGCTCCTTCTGCTGGGCGGAGTCGAGGACGAGCTCGACCTCGACCTTGTCGCCGGAGGCTCTGGCGCCGGCGACGTCGAGGCCTTGTCTCGACAGATCACCCGCCTGTTTCGGGGTCACCTGGGCGACGTAGACGTCGAGGGGGTCGCTGGGTGGGGCGGCTTGGGCGGGTGACGCCGCCGCGCCTCCGACGATGAGTGCCAGTGCGGACAGGATTGTCGTGGACCGCTTCATTGCGTTCCTCCGGGGCGTGCGTGGTCAACGCAAGACCCGCCGACGCTACGCCGACCGGTCGTTACATTGATGAGCCTTTAGGCCCTACACGTTCGGCCCAACGGTCGCACGTCGTGATTGGACAGAAGCACGCCGTCACCGCAAAACGAGTCCTGGCAACCGATAGCGCGTTCGCTGGATCACCCTGGCCGCGGCGCGCACGTGCTCGTCGGAGTCCCAGCTCCAGCCGAACGCGTTCGCCAGCCGGTTGACGATGTTGAACACCGCGTTCACGTGCAACGCCTCCACGAGAGCCTCCGCGGGCACACCGGCCTGCCGCACCGCCGCGGCGTCGGCCGGTGTGACCTCGCCTCGGTTGAGCCGCGTGAGGAAGGTGATCACCGCCGCCAGTTCCGGCCGCACGTCGCGATGGCCCGCCAGCCTCGCGGTCTCGGTGTGGACGCGCACGCAGAACGGGCATTCGTTCAGCTCGGAGGAGATCGCGGCGAGGTGCTCGCGCTCGGCCACCGTCCAGAACGACGGTCCGCGCAGCACCTCCTGCCCGTAGTCGAAGAAGGGCCGTCCGAAGAAACCCGGCCGGTGCATCGCCGTCTTCACGACGTCGTCGACCTCGTGCCCCATGAGCGCGACCACGATCTTCTGGAACCACCGGGCCGCCCGGCCGTGTCCGTGTTCCAGCACGCCGAGCCTCATGGGAGTGCTCTCAGACCCGTTTGGAACAGGTCGAAGGCGGCGCCCACGGCCGCGGCGACGGTGACCTCGAAGATCTCCTCCTCGCCGAACCCGGCGGCCTTCAACGCCGTGATGTCCTCTTCGGACACCCGGTAAGACGTGTCCCGCACGGACTTGACGTATCCGGTCCACGCTCCCGGTGCGGTGCCCGAGGCCGCGGCGGTGCGGAGGTCGCGGTCCGTGACACCGGGCCCGTCGAGCACGACCGCGCGCAGTGCGGTCAGACGGTCGGCTGGGTTCATTTGTCGTCCTTCCGGTACTGCCACTCGTACGGCCTGATGGCGGGATCGCCGTCCGGTGCGATGAGGGCGTGGAACGCGGTCCACGCGTCGGTCTTGTCGCTGGCCATCTTCGCCGCGATGACCCCGCCGAGCCGGGCGGCGGCGCAGGACGTACCGCGCCACGAGACGAAACCCGACTGGAACTCCCCGGTCAGCCCGTTCTTCAGTTCGACCTGGGGAGCGGTGAGGTAGGAGCTGACGAACTCGCCGGCAGGACCAGGGTCGACCGTGCAGGTCACCCACGGGAGGTCAGGGCTGTAGTCCTGGTTGGACCCCGCGGCGAAGGTCGACTCGGGAAACGGGGTCGGCAGCCCGGCTGCGACGACGCTGGGGAGCGCGGCCGGCCAGGTGGGGGAGTTGCGCGTGACGCCGAGGTCGGACGTCATGGCCTCCACCGCGCCGTGGTTGCCCGCGGCCGCCACGACGGTGATGCGGCGGCTGAGCCGTTCGACCGCCCGCTCGATGATCAACGGCGCCTTGCCGTCGTAGGTGCGGCAACCGCTGGCCAGCACCAGCAGCTGCACCCGTTCGTCCGGCTCGTCCGTGTAGAACTGCTCCAGCTTCTTGACCACGGACCACGCGGAGGCCTTGCCCCTGCCGTTCAGCGCGGCCCTGGCGACGAGCGTCGCGGCGGGCGCCTCCTGCAGGATGAGCCCGGCCATGAACACGCCGTGTCCTTCCTCGAAGTAGGGCACGGTGGCTTCCTGGGTCTCGAACTTGTCGAAGCCGACCGCCTCGATGGCGTGGTCCGGGATGTCCGGGTGGTCGAAGATCTCGGTGTCGAGCAGGCCGACGCGCACGCCGCCACCATCGTCGCCCTTCAGCCATCCGTCCGGCTTGGTGGCCGGTTCCGGGTCCCAGAGCGTGTGGCTCTGGGTCTGCGGGTACGCGCCGAACATGCTGGACATCTCCCGGTTCTTGCCGAGCAGCGGGGTCCAGCCGCCGCACCGTCCGCCGATCCGGGCGCGCACCTCGGTCAGCACCGGGTCGAGATCGGAGACCTCCTCGCCGTCGGCGTACCTGAGCGCGAGGAGGGTCAGGTCGAACGCGGGTGCGCTGCCCGCTTGCAAGCTGTCGATCCCGAGCTCGTCGAGCACCTGCCTCACGGCGTCGAGGTGGGTGGTGTCGACGACGAGTTGACTGGCTTCCGCCGCGCTGGTCATGTCAGCCTCCGGAGTGAGTTCTCGCTGAACCGATGCCGCCGTGCGTCGCGTTGATACCTTGGTCATCATGCTGGCGGGATCGGCGTTACACGCGGCGAACGAGGCGATGCGTCTCGCCGACGTCGACCCGGTCAAGGCGATCCCGTTGGCCTCCCGGATCGTCGACACAGCTCAGGGGGATGCCGCGGCCCAGGCGCTCGCCGAGCAGGCGTGGGGCCACGCACTGGCCCAGACCGGGCAGGTCGACCTCGCTGTCACCCATCTGCGCCGTGCGGTCCGGCTGGGCACCGGCAAGGCGGCGGCGGAAAGCCGGATGAAGCTCGCCTTCGCGCTCGTGCACCAGGGTCG
>JAVXWK010000439.1:0-3464 GCA_032230575.1 Pseudonocardiales bacterium
CGGGCCCGTGAATGTCCGTGATCACGCACAACACCACCGCACCGGCGAGCCCGAGCCAGGCCGCGACGAAGTGTTTCTTGATTCGCGCGATCAACACGTAGGCCGCCACCGCACCAAGCGGCCCGCAGAACGCGACGGACACGCCACCGGAATAGGGCTGCCACCACTCGCCGATGATGTGCCCGGCAAGAGCACCCGCGAGCAGCATCACCAGAAAACGACCGGTGCCGAACGTCCTCTCGGCGTGAAATCCCAGCAGCGCGGCGCACACCCCCAGCACGACCACCGCGAACACCGGGTCCGGCTGCACCAGGACAGGCGAGATCACCCGCCAGACCTGGCCTGATGCCAAGGCTTCCGGGTCCCGGCGCACCGCGAGGAACAGGCTTTCGGCACCGAGGTGGTACAGCGCGGTGCAAATCGCCCAGCAAGCGAGAACGACAATCGTGGCGATCGGTACACGAGTTCGCACACCGGGCAACGGCGGAAGAACAGCAGGCTTTTCCGGCATGCCGCGATCATAAAAACTCGCACTGACGTATCGCTGGCTTTGGCAAAAGTCGTGCCACCGCGCCCGTCATGTCAGGATTGCCGCCATGACCCGCACGTTGTGCCTCGCGCAGAACCCCGACGCGGACGCACTCCTCGCGTCGGACATGTTCGCCCTGCTGACAGGAATGTTGCTGGACCAGCAGATTCCGATGGAGAAGGCGTTCTCCGGCCCCAAGGTGCTCGCCGACCGCATGGGCGGCCTGGACGTCCACCGCATCGCCGAGGCCGACCCCGAGTCGTTCGCCACGATCATGGCCACCCCGCCCGCCGTGCACCGGTTCCCCGGCTCGATGGCCAAGCGAGTGCAGGCGCTCAGCCAGTTCGTGGTCGAGCACTACGACGGCGACGTCACCAAGATCTGGACCGACGGCGACGGAGCCGAGGTGTTCAAGCGGCTCAAGGCCTTGCCGGGGTTCGGCGAGCAGAAGGCCAAGATCTTCCTCGCCCTTTTGGGCAAACAGTTCGACGTCCGGCCCCAGGGCTGGCGCGAGGCCGCCGGGCACTACGGCGAGGACGGAAGTCGGCGCAGCGTCGCGGATGTGACCGATCAGAAGTCGTTGCTCGAGGTCCGCGACTTCAAGAAGGCCGCGAAGGCTGCGGCCAAGGCGAAGTAGCGCCTGCTGTTCATCGTCTGGTCCACTGGATGAACGCCGCCAGCCCGAACGAGGTGCGATCTTGACCACCTCGTGCGAGAAGGGGCGGTTGCGTTGCGCATCAAGGCGATTGGCGTTTTCACGGTCCTCGTCCTCGGTCTGACGGCCGGTACCGCGGAGGCCGCCACCACGTGGCCCGGCGACTCCACCACGAGGACGGCCGACGGCACGAACGTCTTCGGCACGAACCTCAGTGGGTTGTCGTTCGAGAGTCCGAGCGTTGTGTGGGCGGTGAAGAACGGGCCCTCCGCGCTCTACCGGCTCGTGCCCAACGGCAGCAGCTGGAAGGTGGACCAGAAGAGGTCGCTCAACTTCGCGGACGGGCAGGGCGACCCCGATGCCGAAGGAGTTGTGAGCACGCCGGAAGGGCTCTTCGTCGCTGTCGAGCGCGACAACGACGACGGTGACGTGAGCAGGCCGATGATCCTGAAGTACGGCACCGGCGGCAACGCGGTCGCCGAGTGGGATCTCGGCGGCATGCCGGAGGTCGACCCCAACGACGGACCGGAAGCCATCTCGTGGGTGCCCGACTCGTACCTCACTAAGAACGGCTTCAAGGACAGCAGCGGTAAGACGTACAACCCCGCAGACCGCCCGGGACACGGTAGCGGGTTGTTCTTCGTGGGACTCGAGGCCACCGGCGAGGTGTACGTGTACGCCTTGCAGGGCGACGAGGCCGTGCTGGTCAACAAGTTCGCGAGCGGGCAGGCGCAGGTGATGGACCTGGAGTTCGACGGCGGCAAGCTGTGGGCGATCTGCGACAACCACTGCAGCGGACGGACGACCACCCTCGCCATCAACAGCGGGAACTTCAAGGTCACCGCGACGTACAACCGGCCGTCGGGGCTGTCGAACGTGAACCTGGAAGGGTTCGCCATCTCCCCGAGCTGCGTCAACGGCAAGAAGGTCGTGTTGTGGGCGGATGACGACAACACGAGCAGTCACGCGTTGCGCAGTGGGTCGCTGAACTGCACGGTCTGAGCGGGGAACTGTCGGGGTGCGGAACTAAGCTGCCGCGCGTGACCGCACCCCGCATTCCCGGCCTGACCGACCTGAGACCGTTGGGCGCAGGCGGATTCGCCACCGTCTACCGCGCTCATCAGGCGCAGTTGGGGCGCGATGTGGCGGTCAAGATCGACAATCGCGTGCTCGCCGATGAACGCGACAGGAGAAGGTTTCTCCGGGAAGCGCACGCGGCGGCCAAGCTGTCCGGGCACCCGCATGTTGTTGGTGTGCACGACGCGAACATCACCGCCCAAGGCACGCCGTACATGGTCATGGAGCTGTGCACGGGTGGCTCTCTCGCCGATCAGCTCGACGCACGCGGACCGTTGCCGCACGAGCAGGTCCGCGATCTCGGCGTCAAGCTCGCCGACGCACTCGCCGCGGCGCACGCGGAAGGCGTGCTGCACCGCGACATCAAGCCCGGCAACATCCTCGTCGACCGCTACGGCACGCCGAAGCTCGCCGACTTCGGGCTTGCCGCGCTGCTGGACGCGCAGGGCGGCAGCACGGTCACCAGGGACGCTCTGAGCCCCAGCTACGCGCCGCCGGAAGCGTTCGCGATGGCCGAACCCACGCCGCAGGCCGACGTCTACTCGCTCGCCGCGACGCTCTACACGTTGCTCGCCGGCAAGCCGCCGCGTCCGGTGCCGTGGCCGATCAGCAGCTTCGACCAGCTCGGCGAGATCCTGCGCAGGCCCATCACGGCAGTCGGCGGGGTGCCGCCGGCTTTGCACGAGACTTTGGCGCGGGCGCTGCACCCCGATGCCAACCTGCGCACGCCGAGTGCGGCACAGCTGCGTGACGAGCTGCTCGATCCGATGCGGCAGCCCACCGTGCCAGTCCCGACCCCACCGAAGCGCAAGCTGTGGCCTCTGGTCGCAGCAGCCGTGCTCGTCGTGGTGGTGGGAGCGGGTGCCCTCACGTGGAACCTGCTCGACAACGAGAAGGCAGGAGCGCAAGGACCTGGGCCGGCGACGACGCAGCAGGGCGGCGCCGAGGACATCCCGCCGTTCCTGAAGAAGTGCGACGGCGGCTTCTGCATCGACAAGTCGACGTGTTTCCGCGGCATCAACTCGGTCGGAGGCAAGGCGGCCACCGCGCGCAAAGTGGGCAGCTGTGCGGACGAGCACTACTGGGAGGCCTTCGCGGGCGGCTGGCTTTCCGGCGACATCCCCGCGGTCGACTCCGACGAGCTGCTGGCTTCCGCCGAGGTGAAGAACGTCTGCACGCCCACGGCGATGAAGGCCAACACGC
>JAVXWK010000736.1:0-12991 GCA_032230575.1 Pseudonocardiales bacterium
GCCCGGTCCATGAGACGCAGGTGCCCCACTCCCGCCTCGGTGAGGGTCACCGTGTTGCGCCGCCGGTCCTGAGGATCCTGTTCCCGCAGAACGAACCCCTGCGAGGCGAGCTCGTTCACCGCGGCCACGACGTCTTCACCAGCGACGTAGCGGTGCACTCGCCTCGCAACGGCGAGATCCACGGCCGTGACGAGCTCGCCGCGTTCATGCGCCAGGCCGAGGTCGCCGAGGAGCACACCCAGCACGTGACCACCGACGTCGTGGTGGACGTCGACGGCGACCAGGCGGCTGCCTCGGCGAACTCGGTCGTCTACTTCTTCCGCGACGGCGAGGCACCTCACCGGACCAGCGGACTGCGACTCGCCTGCACCGCCACGAGGACACCGGACGGCTGGCGGCTCAGCGAGTCGCGGACCAAGCTCCTCTGGATGCGCTGATCAGGACTTGCGGGCCGGACGGTCCACGACGACGGTCGAGGCGGCCTGCAGTGCGCGCAGCTCCAGCAACGCCGGGTGCTCCTCCGCCAGCCGGGCCGCGTTCAGCAACGACCGCAGCGCGGCCGTCTCGCCGCGCGCACGCTCCAGAGCCGCACGTCCCTCGGCCGCTGCCACCAGCTCGGCCAACGCCGCCCGCCGCAGCTCACCGGGCATCACGACGTCGCGAACGGCCACATCGGACACCACGACACCCAGCTCGGCGGCGCGTGCGGACACCGCGGCCAGCACCTCAGCGGCAACGGCCTCGCGCTCGGGGTCGACGGCGGAGTGCGCGCGCGTGACCACCGCACTGCGCAATGCCAGCTGCACGGCTGTGTAGAGCTCATCCTCTGGTCGAGCGGATGCCACCACGAATGTCGTCGCCGAGGCCACGGCCCAACGGACGACAACGGTCACACGGACCAGCACGCCGTCAGAGGTCGGCACGTCCTGTGCGGCCGGTGTGAGAGAGCGCGGACGAACGTCGACACGGTGCAGCACGACGTGTCGCGGGAACTTGTGCTGACCGGGCTCGACCTCGCCCACCAGCACGCCGTGATCGAACCTGACAGCCCGCTCCCACGGGAACAACGTGTGCTTCATCGTCTCCACCCCAAAAAGTTCCACCCAAGAAGATCCACTGCGGCCAGGCAGACCACGACCCCGGCCGGCGGGACGGAGAGCGGAAGTCCGGAAAGGACCTTCAAGGCTCGTCGTCCCCGTGTGCGACCAGGGTCGTGGCAATTCAGGGTTTGAACCTGGTGTGCCTTTACAGCGACCATGCGTCCGCGGAACGCGGGACCCGAGCGAGGGAGACCTGCTGGGCCGCAAGAACGGACGCGAGGTGGAGGGTAGCCGACCTACTTGTCCGCGGGCTCGTCGATTTCGACGGGCAGGCACTCCAACCGCGAGGCCCACTCGGTGACGCGACGCGCGACGTCCTGCGCGGTGATGCCGCACAACGCCAGCACCTCACCGCGCGAGCCGTGGTCGTGGAACTGTTGCGGCAGAGCGATGTCGCGCAACGGCACGTCGATGTCGGCATCGCGCAACGCGGCCGCGAACGACGACCCGAAGCCACCGTGCCGGCCACCGTCCTCAACGGTCACGACCAACCGATGCGCGGCAGCCATCGACACGAGGTCCGTGGACATCGGGTAGATCCACCGCGGGTCGACGACCGTCACGCCGATGCCCTGGTCCTCCAACCGTCCAGCGGCATCGAGCGCGAGCTCTCCCAACGCACCCACGGACACCAACAGCACGTCGTTACCAGAACGGCGAAGCACGTCAACGGAACCCACGCGCTCCAGAGCAGGCAGGTCGCCACCGACGGAAGCCTTGGGATAACGGATCACGGAAGGCGCGTCCGAGATCGCCACGGCCTCACGCAGCTCCTCGGCGAGAGTCGAGGCGTCGCGCGGCGCGGCGACGTGGATGCCGGGGATGACACCGCAGATGGACATGTCCCACATGCCGTGGTGCGACGCGCCGTCCGGGCCGGTGACGCCCGAGCGGTCCAGCACGACCGTGACGCCCTGCTTGTGCAGTGCGACGTCCATCAGCAACTGGTCGAAGGCACGGTTCAGAAACGTCGCGTAGACGGCGACGACCGGGTGCAGGCCGCCGATGGCGAGACCGGCGGCGGAGGTGAACGCGTGCTGCTCGGCGATGCCGACGTCGTAGAAGCGGTCCGGGAACGCCTTCGCGAACGCGTCCAGACCGGTGGGGCCCTGCATCGCGGCGGTGATCGCCACGAGGTCGGAGCGCTCGCGGCCGATCTCCACCAGGGAGTCGGAGAACACGTGCGTCCAGGTCCGGCCCGCGGGCTTCACGTCCTCGCCGGTGATCGGGTCGATGACGCCGGTGGCGTGCATCTGGTCGGCCTCGTGGTTCTCGGCCGGCGCGAACCCCATGCCCTTGCGGGTGACCGCGTGCACGATCACCGGTCCGCCGAACGACTTCGCGCGCTGCAGTGCGGACTCCAGCGTCGCCTGGTCGTGGCCGTCGACCGGGCCGATGTACTTGAGGCCCAGGTCCTCGAACATCGCCTGCGGCGCCAGCGCGTCCTTGATGCCGCGCTTGGCGGCGTGCAGCGCGGCGTACAGCGGCCTGCCGATGAACGGCGTGTGCTGCAGCGCGCTCTTGCCCTTCTCCAGCACGCGCTCGTAGCCGGGACGCAGGCGCAACGACGACAGGTGATCGGCGAGACCGCCGATCGTCGGCGAGTACGAGCGGCCGTTGTCGTTGACCACGATCACGACCGGACGGTTCTTGTCCGCCGCGATGTTGTTCAACGCCTCCCAGCACATGCCGCCGGTCAGCGCGCCGTCACCGACGACCGCGACCACATGGCCGTGCGCGCCGTTGATCTGCTTCGCCTTCGCCAGGCCGTCGGCGTACGACAGCGCCGTCGAGGCGTGCGAGCTCTCCTGCACGTCGTGCTCGGACTCCGACCGCGACGGGTAACCCGACATGCCGCCCTGCTGGCGCAGCCGGTCGAAGCCGTCGCGGCGACCCGTGACGATCTTGTGCACGTACGACTGGTGCCCCGTGTCGAAGACGATCGGGTCCTGCGGCGAGTCGAAGACCCGGTGCAGCGCCACGGTCAGCTCGACGACTCCCAGGTTGGGTCCCAGGTGGCCGCCCGTCTTGGACACCTTGTCGACCAGGAAACGCCGGATCTCGTCGCACAACTGCTTCAGCTGCGCCTCGTCCATCCGTTTCAGATCAGCCGGTCCGTGCACGGACTCCAGCAGGGTCACCACGCCCACCTCACTCCTGAAGACTTCGGCTCAGTCTACGGAGGCTCGACTGAGACGCTGACCTACCTCGTCTCAGGTACGAGCAGCGCGATGCACTCCATGTGATGGGTCATCGGGAACGCGTCGAATGCCCGCAGTTCCTCGAGCCGATACCCCTGAACTGTGAATTCAGCCAGGTCGCGCGCCAGTGCGGCGGGGTCGCAGGCCACGTAGACGACCCGCTCGGGACGGCGTCGTGCGACTTCAGCCACAACGACCTTCCCAGCACCCTTTCGAGGCGGGTCGAGCACCACGACGTGAGGCTTCTCGACAGGCAGTGAGCGCGTCACGGCATGCTCCACCTTGTCCGCCACCCACTCCACCTGAGGCATGCGGCGAAGGTTGCGCCGACCGTCTTCCACGGCACCAGGAAAAGACTCCACGACCAGCACGGACCCGGTCTGGCCGACCTGCCGTGCGAGCACCGACGCGAAGAGCCCCGCGCCGCCGTAGAGATCCCACGCGCGTTGTCCGGGTTCAGCCGCGGCCCACTCCCCCACCACGGACGCGAAGGTGTCCGCTGCGGCCGGGTGGACCTGCCAGAAACCGTCGGCGGAAATCCGCCACTTTCGTTGGGCGGCGGTCTCGACGGCCGTACCGGTTCCGGCGCGTCGCGTGGTGTGCCGGCCGCGCACCTCACCCACATGACGGTTGCCGTCACCGTCTTGGACGATCGTCAGCTCGTTCGCCCGCCACTTCCGGTCGGTCACCGCCTCGACCATGCCCGGCCGGGAGATCACACAGTGGTCGATCGGGATCACATCGTGGGAACGCAGGCCGCGGAAACCCGGCCTCCCGTCGCGGCCGACGGCCATCCGGATCCGGGTCCGCCACTCCAGCGGCCCGCCCGGCAGCGCCTCCACGACCACGTCGCGCTCGATCTTGGCGAGGCGGCTCAGCTGTTCACGGACGACCTGGGCCTTCAGCTCCCGTTGCGCGTCCCACGACACGTGCTGGAAGTCGCAGCCACCGCACATCCCCGGTCCGCTGAACGGGCACGGCGGTTCTACACGATCTGGTGACGCCGTAAGGATCTCCACGGCGTCCGCACGGCAGAACGACCCGCCGTTGTCCTCATACACGGACACCACAACACGTTCGCCGGGCAACGCGTGCCGCACGAACAGAACGCGCCCCTCATGGCGTGCGATGAAATGCCCGCCGTGCGCGACCGGTCCGACCTCCACTTCGAAGGTTCGTCCAGTCCAGTCTTCCTTGGCCGAGCTCATCGGTCGTCAAGTCCCCTTCGGACAGCACCCGGCGCGATGACGTCCTTGTCGCGCACCTTTGTGGACGACGCGAGCTGCCACGGCACGCTCACCACCATCACACCGGGTTGGAAGAGCAGTCGTCCCTTGAGCCGCAACGCACTCTGGTTGTGCAGCAGCTGCTCCCACCAGTGGCCGACGACGTACTCGGGGATGAACACCGTAACAACGTCGCGCGGGTTGTCCGACTTGACGCGCTTGACGTAGTCGAGAACGGGCTTGGTGATCTCGCGGTACGGCGACTCGATCACCTTCAGCGGGATCTTGAAGTTCTCCTTCTCCCACTCCAGGACGAGCTTGCGCGTGTCGCCGTCGTCGACGTTGACCGTGACGGCCTCCAACGCGTCCGGCCGCGTCGCCTTGGCGTAGGACAACGCCCGCAGCGTCGGCATGTGCAGTTTGGACACCAGCACCATCGCGTGGTTGCGCGCGGGCATCGTGCGCACGCGCTCCTGCTGACGCAGCTCCACGGCGACGGTGTCGTAGTGCTTGCGGATCGCCGTCATCAACGCGTAGATGGCGGCCATCGCGGCGATGGCGATCCACGCGCCCTTGGTGAACTTCGTGATCAGCACGACGATCAGCACGGTCGCGGTCATCACCAGACCGAACGTGTTGATGGCCTGCGAGCGCCGCATCCGGCTGCGGGCCTGGACGTCGGTCTCGGTCTTGAGCAGCCGCTTCCAGTGCCTGATCATGCCGAGCTGACTGAGCGTGAACGACACGAACACGCCCACGATGTAGAGCTGAATCAGCCTGGTGACCTCGGCGTCGAACGCGATCACCAGCACGACCGCGAACCCGGCCAGGAACAGAATGCCGTTGGAGAACGCCAGCCGGTCGCCGCGGGTGTGCAACTGACGCGGCAGATAACGGTCCTGGGCGAGGATCGAGCCGAGCACCGGGAAGCCGTTGAACGCGGTGTTCGCGGCGAGCACCAGGATCAGCGCGGTGACGCCGGCGATGAAGTAGAAGCCGGGCGGGAAGTTGTCGAACACGGCGTGCGCCACCTGCGCGACCATCGTCTTCTGCTCGTAGTCCTTCGGGGCGTTCGCGATCTGGTCCGCCGGGAACTCGGCCATCCGCACGTCGGTCAGCTGGGCGAGCACGATCAGGCCCATCAGCATCGTCACCGAGATGGTGCCCATCATCAGCAACGTCGTCGCGGCGTTGCGGGACTTGGGCTTGCGGAACGCCGGCACGCCGTTGCTGATCGCCTCGACACCGGTCAGAGCGGCACAACCGGACGAGAACGCGCGCAACACGAGGAACACGAACGCGAGGCCCATCAGGTGGTCGCTCTCGGCGTGGATCTCGAAGCCGGAGCTCTCCGCGCGCATCTCGTCACCGAGCACGAAGCCGCGGAACAGGCCCCACGCGATCAGGACCATGATGCCGATCATGAACGCGTACGTCGGAATCGCGAACGCCGTGCCGGACTCGCGGATGCCGCGCAGGTTGATCGCCGTGAGGATGACGATGGCCGCCACCGCGAACAGTGCCTTGTGCGTCGCGACGAACGGGATGGCGGACCCGATGTTCGCCGCCGCCGCCGAGATCGACACCGCGACCGTGAGGATGTAGTCCACGAGCAGGGCGCTCGCCACGGTGAGCCCTGCTCTGCGCCCCAGGTTGACCGTGGCGACCTCGTAGTCGCCGCCGCCCGACGGGTAGGCGTGCACGTTCTGCCGGTAGCTGGCGACCACGGTGAGCATCACCACGACCACCGCGACGCCCACCCAGGGGGCCATCGCGTAGGCGCTCAGCCCCGCCACCGACAGCATCAGGAAGATCTCCTCCGGCGCGTAGGCGACAGAGGACATGGCGTCCGAGGCGAACACCGGCAAAGCGATGCGTTTGGGCAGCAGCGTGTGAGCGAGACGATCACTGCGGAACGGCCGTCCGACCAGGAGGCGTTTGGCAGCGGTGGCGAGCTTGGACACGGCCAGAGCGTAAGGGGTCCGCTCACCGGGACGGGCTAATGCTCGGTAGGTTCTGCGCAGAGTTCGCCTGAGGAGGCATGTCGTGCACGTGGTGATCATGGGGTGTGGCCGGGTGGGAGCGTCCCTGGCCAGGGCTCTCGAGCGACTCGACCACCAGGTCGCCGTGATCGACAAGGACCCGCAGTCGTTCCGCAGGCTGGGCAGCGACTTCCACGGCCAGCAGGTCGTCGGCAACGGTTTCGACCGCAATGTCCTGATCGAGGCCGGAGTCGAGCGCGCGGGCGCGTTCGCGGCGGTCTCCAGCGGCGACAACTCGAACATCATCTCGGCGCGGGTCGCGCGCGAGACGTTCGGCGTCGAGCACGTCGTCGCGCGCATCTACGACCACAAGCGTGCGGCCGTGTACGAGCGTTTGGGCATCCCGACGGTGGCGACGGTGCCGTGGTCGACGGACCGGTTCCTGCGGATGCTGCTGCCCGAGGGCGCGGCGACCGCGTGGCGCGACCCGTCCGGCACCGTCGCGGTGCTGCCGATCGAGGTCGCCGAGACCTGGGTCGGGCGTCCCGTGTTCGAGCTCGAAGGGACCATCGGCGCGCGCGTGGCGTTCCTGATGCGTTTCGGCACGGGTGTGCTGCCGGACGCGAAGACCGTCGTGCAGGCCGACGACACCATCTACGTGGCGGCGCTGTCCGGCACGATCACCGACGTCGCGGCGGCGGCGCTGCAGGCACCGGAGGAGAGCTGATGCGGGTCGCGATCGCTGGTGCGGGCGCGGTGGGGCGGTCCATCGCGCAGGAGCTCGTGCAGGACGGGCACCAGGTCATGCTGATCGAGCGGGACCGGACGCACTTCGACCCGAACTCGGTCGAGCAGGCCGAGTGGGTGCAGGCCGACGCGTGCGAGCTGTCCTCTTTGGAGGACGCGGGCATGCAGCTGTGCGACGTGGTGATCGCCGCGACCGGTGACGACAAGGTCAACCTCGTGGTGTCGCTGCTGGCGAAGACCGAGTTCGCGGTCCGTCGTGTCGTCGCGCGCGTGAACGACCCGGCGAACGAATGGCTCTTCACCGAGTCGTGGGGTGTCGACGTGGCCGTGTCGACGCCGCGGTTGCTCGCCGCGATGGTCGAGGAGTCCGTGACGATCGGTGACGTGGTGCGGCTGATGACGTTGCGGCAGGGCCAGGCGAACCTCGTGGAGATCACGCTCGACGAGTCGACGCCGTTCGCCGGGCGCGCGGTGTCCGAGCTGACGCTGCCGCGCGACGCCGCTCTGGTGACGATCCTGCGCGGCGGGCGGGTCATCGTGCCGCAGCCGGACGACACCCTGGAGGGCGGCGACGAGCTGCTGTTCGTCACGACCGCCGCCGTCGAGCAGGACATCAAGACCGCGCTCGGCTACTGATGATCGGCAAACGAGGCCGGGTGACCGGCAGGGTCGGGCCCGGTCTCGTGGGCGAGGTGATGATTTCGGTGCGGGGTGGCGCGGAGGCTTTCTACGCATATCCCGCGGACGAGGACAGCGTGATCGAAATCGGGCAGCAGATTCTCGTCATCGACTTCGAAGAACCCCGAACGGTCTACGTCCAGCGGTGGCGACCGCTGTAGAGTTCTCCTTGGTGTGCCGGGAAGCCTGGTCGGCGACAGATTCTGTCGTGGGAGGCTTCCGGAGCGAGGTCTCCCCATAGTCAGGGGGACTGCGAAATGGACGAAACTCTCTTATTCGGCATCGGCGGCGTGATTTTCGCCGTGCTGATCATGTTCCTGCTCCTGCGCGCGTTGTGGCGGGTCGCGGAGCCCAACGAGGCGTTGATCATCTCCGGGCTGGGCGCGCGAGGAATCCGGGAAACCGCCGACAGCATGACGTTCAAGATCGTCACGGGTAAGGGCGTGCTGGTGCTGCCCGGTTTCCAGACCGCGCGCCGGCTCTCGCTCGACACGCGGGTGGCCGACCTGCACGTCTCGTGCGTGACGAGCCAGGGCATCCCGGTGGGCGTGCGCGGGGTGGTGATCTACAAGGTCGGTGACGACTACGCCTCGATCGCGAACTCCGCGCGGCGGTTCCTCGACCAGCAGGACCGCATGGACGACAAGACGCACTCGTTGTTCGCCGGGCACCTGCGGTCGATCATCGGCAGCCTCACGATCGAGGACATGCTGCACAACCGGGAGGCGCTGACCGCCCAGGTGCGGCAGTCGTCGGCGGACGAGATGAGCAAGCTCGGGCTGATCGTGGACTCGTTGCAGATCCAGGAGATCGACGACACGACCGGCTACATCACGAACCTCGGCAAGCCGCACGCCGCCGCCATCGCCGCGTCCGCGCGCATCGCCGAGGCGCAGCGCGACCAGGAGGCGACCGAGGCCGAGCAGGTCGCGAACGCCAAGAAGGCCGCCGCGTGGCGGGACGCGCAGATCAAGTCCGCCGCGTACCAGGCGGAGATCGACCAGGCGAAGGCCGAGTCGCAGCAGGCGGGTCCGCTGGCCATGGCGACCTCACGGCAGCAGGTCGTCGTGCAGGAGACGCGGGCCGTCGAGCTCGAAGCGGATCTCGCCGAGCAGAAGCTGCAGGCGCAGGTCCGCAAGCCCGCCGACGCCCGTGCGTACGAGACGCGGACCCTGGCCGACGCCGAACGTGACGCGCAGATCGCCCGTGCCGAGGCGCAGGCCCGTGAGATCGAACTGCGGGCAGCCGCGGACGCGACTCGGGTCAAGGCCGCGGCGACGGCCGAGGCGGAGGCGACCAAGGCCACCGGTGAGGCCGAGGCGGTCGCGTCGAAGGCACGTGGTCTGGCCATCGCGGACGCCACCAAGGCCCAGGGTCTCGCCGAGGCCGAGGCTCGCAAGGCGCAGGGCCTGGCCGAGGCGGAGGCGATCAGCGCACGGTCGGCGGCTCTCGCCGAGAACCCGGACGCGGTCGTCGCCCAGCAGCTCGCGGAGAAGTGGCCGGAGATCGTGGAGGCGGCGTCGAAGGCGTTCGGGAACGTCGACCACATGGTCGTGTTCAACGGCGCCGACGGGGTGTCCGACCTGTTGACCAAGGCGTTGTCGATGGGCGGGACGGGACTCGGGCTCGCCCGTCAGCTGATGGACGCCATGAAGAGTGCGCCGAAGGCCGCCGACGAGAACTCCGCCAACGGCCTTCCGAAGCAGGTAGTCGCTTAGACCCACCAGTACTGGTTGCCGCCTCCGTGACAGTCCCAGAGCTGCACGGAGGCGCCCTGCCACCAGTTCGCGCCCGCGATCTCGACGCACCGGTTGCCGGACAGCCACGACCGGATCCGGCCGATCTCGTAGTCGTGCGAGGCCGGGCGGTAGAACATCTGGTGGGCGGGGCTGTTCGGCTGGCAGTCGTACATCTGCAGATGGGCGCCGTTGTCACCGTTGCCCCAGGCGGCGGTGAGGCATCTGCCGCCGTCGGAGTTGCGCAGCCGCAGCCCGTCCCAGTACCAGCGCTGGGTCGGGGCGTTCACGCAGTCGACCATGATGACGCCGGCGCCGTTCTGGCCGGTGGCGGCGGTCATGCACCTGCCGTTGAACTTCGACTGGATGTACACGCCCGTCTGCGCTCCCGCCGAGGCGGACGTGCCGACGAGCAGACCGCCGGAGACGAGCGCGAGCGAGGCCAGCAGCGCAATCTTGCGCACAAAGGGTTTCATGCGGTCCTGACGCTCGCCGCGCGCCGCTTGATACACCTTCCAGCGAACCGGTCAGGGTGCGGTCCAGCGCTGGTGGTTGCCGCCGTTGCAGTCCCACAGCTGCACCGAGGCGCCCTGCCACCAGTTGGCGCCGGAGATCTCGACACACCGGTTGGGGCCGATGGACGTGCGGAGGTGGCCCTCCTCCCCCGCCTGCCCGGACTGGTAGAAGGTCTGCCAGCCACCGGCACCGCTGAAGTCGCAGGTGTACATGCTCAGGCCGGCGCCGTTGTCGCCGTTGCCGATCGACGGGACCAGGCACTTGTCGCTGAACACGTTGCGCAGGCGCAAGCGGTCCTTCACCCACTTCTGCGTGGTCGCGCCGTTGCAGTCGTACATGTGCACCGATGCGCCGTCACCCGCGTTGAAGTGCGCCACGGTCAGGCACCGGCTGTTGTGCCAGGACTTGATCTCGACGCCTTCCTCCGCGGCCCCCGCCGACGACGACGCGGTCGCGAACACCGCGCCCACGACCAGCGCGAGCGCGCCGATGACCGCTGCCTTCTTCCTCATGACTCCCCCTCTTCGTGCCGGACTTCGGCACCCACGACATCCTGGAAGGGCCGGACGTCGTCGTCATGAGCATGGACATGCTCAACTTGTCCGGTATCTGCGCAACGGAAGCGAGCACTTACCAGCTGTGAGCGATCAGCTGCCCCTGGTCGGGCGCGAGAGTGAGCTGAGGGCGGCGCTGCGGGCGCTGGCCTTGGACGGCGCGGTGCTGCTGTCCGGTCCTCCGGGTGTCGGAAAAACGCGCCTGGCCGCGGAGGCGCTCGCTGCCGTGCCGCACCCCGTGGTGCGGTGTTACGCCACGATCGCCACGTCACGGATTCCGCTGGGCGCGATCGCGTCGCACGTGCCCACCGATCTTCCCGCCGGGTCGCCGGGTCCTGGTTTTCTGCCGGCGTCGTCGGTGCGTGCCGCCGCCGAGCACCTCGCACGCGGCGGGCGGCGGGTGTTGTCGATCGATGACGCCCATCTGCTCGATGACACGTCGTTGTTGGTGTTGCAGCACGTGGTGCGCCACAAGCTGACGAGGGTCATCTGCACGGCACGGCTGGGGTGGCCCGGCATCGAGGGGCTGACCGTCGTGCACGTTGACGCGCTCGACCAGGAGCGGGCGGACGCGTTGCTGACGTCCGCGCTCGGCGGGCCCGCGGACGCCTCGACCCGGCACCTGGTGTGGTCGAACAGCCAGGGCAACCCGTTGTACCTCAAGGAACTCGTCGCGACCGGACTGCACTCGGGCGTGCTCACCGAGACCCAGGGCGGCTGGAACTGGAACGGGCCGCTGGAGCTGTCCGGGCGGCTCGCCGAGCTCGTCGACCTCACGCTGGGCCGTCTCGCCGAGCCGCAACGCCGGGCGCTGGAGCTGCTCGCCTACGGGGAGCCGCTGGAGCCCGAGCTGATGCCGATCCCGCAGGACCTCGTGGACCTGGGGTTCGTGCGTGTCGGTGACGATGGACGCGCGCGCGTCGCACATCCGCTCTACAGCGCGCGCCTGCGGGCGACGTGCCCGACGTTGAGAGCCAGAGCGCACCGAAGAGCCCTGGCCGACCGGCTCGAAGCGGAAGGCGCTGCCCTGCCCGGTGACGCGGTGCGCGTTGCCACGTGGCGGCTGGACAGCGGCACGGCGGAGTCGCCGGATGTGCTCGCACGTGCCGCTGAGCAGGCACTCTCCGCGCAGGACTGGGAGCTCGCCGAACGACTCTCGCGCGCCGCCGTGGCGCGTGGGGCGACATCGCGCGTGGGGCTCGTGCTCGGTCTCGTGCTGATGTACCAGCGTCAGTGCGCACAGGCCGAAGAGGTGCTCGCCGAGACGATGACGGCGGGCGGCGACATGCTCGCCGTGATCCAGGTGGGCTGTACGCGCGCGTTCAACCTGTTCTTCGGCCTCGGTGACGAGGACGCGGCCGTCGCGGTGCTGGACGAGGTCACCGAACAGGAGTTGCCGCCGGAGCTGGAACACGCGGTGCTGTTCTTCGCGCTGACGTTCGCGCTGGAGGCCGCGCCGCTGCCGATCGCGCGGCTCGGCGGTGAGCTGCTGATCGCCGAGGGCGGCTGGGCGGAGACCGCGGGACGTCAGCTGCTGGCGTTCGCGGACCAGTTCGCCGGCCGCTACACCGAGGCGATCGGGCGGATCGAGGCCAACCACGAGGCGGTCGTGGCGACCGCCGGGCGGTTCCCGTCACTGATGAACGCGGCGAACGGGGTGCGCAACGAGAGCATCCTGCGGATCGGCGACCTGGCCGGGGCGGAGACGCGAGCGGCGCAGGCGCTGGCCGAGGTGATCGAGGAGGACCGCTGGTCGGTCACCCAGGTGCCGCCGCGGGTGCTGCTGAGCCAGAGCGCGCGGCTGCGGGGCCAGGCCGCGGCGGCCGTGCGGATCACCGCCGAGGGCATCCCGGACTCCGGTGCCCAGGAAGATTCACAGTCGATGATGTGGGACGTGCTGCTGCTCGCCGAGTTCGCCGCCGGGGCCGCGTTGCAGGGGCAGTCCGACCGTGCGGAACGGGCGTTGGCGCGCGCCGAGCAAGGATTGCGTCCGGCCTGGCGGATCGCACGGTTCGCAGTGGGTGCCGCGCGCTCATGGGTGCTCGCAGGCGCGGGACACGTCAACGAGGCGATGCAGGCCGCTCTGGACAACGCCGCCGCCGCACGCGCGCACGGCGCTCACTCCGAGGAGATCGTGTCGCTGCACGACGCGGCACGGTTCGGCGCGGACACCTCACCGCGGCTGCTGGAGCTGGCGAAGACCCGCAAGGACCCGCTGACAACCGCGTATGCCTCCCACGCCCAAGCGCGC
>JAVXWK010000754.1:0-2856 GCA_032230575.1 Pseudonocardiales bacterium
ATCGTGTCCGAGCGGCTGAACCTGGCGGCGATGATCGGCGTAAGGGATGTCGAGCAGGCGGCCCAGGCGGCGGAAGAACACCTGCGCGATACGTGACTCGTGGAGCAGCGGTGAACTTCCGAAGTGAGACAGCGGCCTGTCGTCTCGATGGCGCGCTTGGCAAGCTGTAGCCGTGGCCCGCAGCAAACCGATGACCCTCGCCGTAGCGGCGGTCGCGGTCATCGTGGTCGTGGCCTCCGCCGTGGCGTACGCGGGATCGGACACCGACCAGTACGTGAGCGAGCTCGACCAGGTCGTGAACGAGCCGCGGACGCCCAACGTCGTCATCCGGTGCGGCATCAACGAGGAACGCCACCTCAACGCCGACAACCCCGTCGTCTCGCCCGGCATCCCGTTCGGCGCCCACCACACCCATGAGTACGTGGGCAACAAGTCGGCGGACGCGATGTCGACGAACGTCTCTCTCGCGGCCGCCCCCACCACGTGCGAGAAGGACGACCAGTCGACGTACTACTGGCCGGTGCTGCGCCTGACCGACGGCACGGGCCACGACGCGCACGCCGAGGGCGGCGGACTGCACGGCAACCTCGGCGAGGTGCTCAAGCCGAAGAGCGTCGAGATCCGGTACGACGGCAGCCCGGTGAGCAACGTGCTGCCGATGCCGCGGTTTCTGCGCATGATCACCGGCGACCCGATGGCGTTCACCAACAACTACGGCCCGAAAGTTCGGGCCAAGTGGGGCTGCTCGGACAAGCCCGGCCGGTACACGACCAGGTACCCGCTGTGCCGGAGTGCGACCACGCTGCGTGCCTACGACTTCGCGAGCTGCTGGGACGGCAACAACACCGACAGCGCCTCGCATCGCACGCACGTGGTGTTCCCGCTGGCCGGCGGCGCGTGCCCGCCCAGGACGTTCCCGATCCCGCGGCTGCACATCACCGTGGGCTACGACGTTCCGGCCGGTCGCCCGTTCGCGATCGACAGCTTCCCCGAGGAGATGCGCGACCCGGCGACCGACCACGCGATGTTCGTCAACGTGATGCCGGAGGCGCTGATGGGTGAGCTCGTCGAGCACCTCAACGGCGGCCGATAACATCCGCCACAATCTTTTTGCGGAAACCCGTTGAACCGAAGACCGTTTCGGCTCGTGTGTCCGCTGAGGTCTTGAACAGGACGCCCGCAAGAGGTTGTTCGCGGGCGGGGAGGAGTGGGTGGATGGCGGCTTTGTTCTCCCGCAAACGGGAGACCGCGGCCGACGAGGCGCTGATCCGATCGCTCTACGAGGAGCACGGTCGGGCTCTGCTGGCGTACGCGACGCGGTTGACCGGTGATCGGGCGGCTGCCGAGGACGTGGTCCAGGAGACCCTCGTCCGAGCGTGGCGCCATCCCGACGCCCTCGTCAACGGCAAGGGATCGGTGCGCGGTTGGTTGCTGACCGTGGCGCGCAACATCGTCACCGACCGGGTACGGGCCAAGGCGGCTCGCCCTCAGGAGGTGGCCGAGTCTCCGGCGACGCCACCGATCGAGCGCGACCACGCTGACCAGGTCGTCAACTCGGTGGTGGTGCTGGAGGCGCTCGACAGGCTGTCCTCTGACCACCGCGATGTGCTGATGGAGATCTACTTCCGCGGCCGCAGCGTGACAGAGGCGGCAGAGGCGCTCGGGGTGCCACCGGGCACCGTCAAATCAAGATCGTATTACGCGTTGCGAGCCCTGAGGGAGACGTTCGTCGGTCAACAGGTCGCACTGAAGGGGGTGGCCGGATGACCACGCAGCACGACCCGCAGCTGCTCGGTGCCTACGTTCTTGGAGCGATGGACGAGCAGGAGGTGCGCGACATGGACGAGCACTTGGCGTCCTGCCCTGACTGCACGCGTGAGCTGGAAGACCTCCGCACCATGGAGGCCTACCTCGGCGAGGTTCCGCCGGAGGCCATGCTCGACGGGCCGCCCGAAGGTGGCGATCTGCTGTTGCAGCGCACGCTTCGCCAGGTGCGTTCGGAACGAGGAGGCGTCGCGCGGCGCCGCCAGTTCGCGCTGGGCGCCGCGGCAGCCGTCGTGGCCGCGGTGGTGCTCGGTGCCGGTGTCTTCGTCGGCAAGGCGACCTCGCCGGACATCCAGGCGGGTCCCGCGCCGACCACGACCGCACCGGACCCGTCGGGCACCAGGCTCGCGACGTTCACCGACCCGGACACCAAGGCGTCGATGACCGTGAAGGTCGTCCCGGCCGCGGGCTGGGTGCGCACGAACACGGCGATCAGCGGTATCCCCGAGGGCGAGAAGTGCCGGATCTTCGTGGTCGCGAAGGACGGCAGCCGTCAGGAGGCCGGCTCCTGGGTGGTGTCCAAGAAGGGCGCCGCCGAGGGCACGAACCTGGACGGCTCCGCGCTGGTGGCCCCGAACGACGTGAAGTCGGTCGTGGTCGAGAACTTCGCGGGCAAGAAGTTCGTCGAGGTACCGGTCCAGGCCTGACCGAGGGGTTGGAAAAGGGGGGCCGTCTCCGTTGCGCGGAGGCGGCCCCTTCTTTCACGGCCTGAGCACGACTTTTCCTGCTGTGGCACGGGATTCCAGTGCCTCGTGCGCCTGGGCGGCATCCTTCAGCGCGAACGGCGGGTTGACCAGCGGCACGAACCGCCCGCTCGCCAGCCCGGCCATCGACTCGTCCTCCAGCACCCGCAGCCCGCGCCGCATCAACCCGGGCCCGAGCGCGACCGTCGCCGTGAGACTGTTGGCCCACAACGCCTCCGTGCTGATCTTCGTCATCTCGCCGGACGCCCAGCCGTAGAGGATGTGCCGCCCGCCCACGCCGAGCGTCTTCAACGCGGCGTCGCCGACCGGGCCCCCGACCCCGTCGAGC
>JAVXWK010000784.1:0-5733 GCA_032230575.1 Pseudonocardiales bacterium
GGTCAACCGTTGCGCACATTCTCTGCGGCGGCCGGAAGGTATTTACGGTAACAACAATTCTCTCAACGAGAAGAACCGAAAATACGGCGCATGCAGGCAATACTGGGAAAATTCCCAGTATTGCCTGCATGCGAGAAATCGAGTCGGCTCAGCCGACGGTGACGGCCGGGGCCTCGCCCTCGACCGGCTCCATCTCCTCGGCGAGGCGCATGGCCTCTTCGATGAGGGTCTCCACGATCGCGTGCTCGGGGACGGTCTTGATGACCTTGCCCTTCACGAAGATCTGGCCCTTGCCGTTGCCGGACGCCACACCCAGGTCGGCCTCGCGGGCCTCACCGGGACCGTTGACGACGCAGCCCATGACGGCGACGCGCAGCGGCACCTCCATGCCCTCCAGACCCGCGGTGACCTGCTCGGCGAGCGTGTACACGTCCACCTGGGCGCGGCCGCAGGACGGGCAGGACACGATCTCCAGCTTGCGCGGGCGCAGGTTGAGCGACTGCAGGATCTGGTGGCCGACCTTGATCTCCTCGACCGGCGGGGCGGACAGCGACACGCGGATCGTGTCGCCGATGCCCTGGCGGAGCAGCGCGCCGAAGGCCACGGCGGACTTGATGGTGCCCTGGAAGGCGGGGCCCGCCTCCGTGACACCCAGGTGCAGCGGGTAGTCGCACTGCTCGGCGAGCAGCTCGTACGCGCGCACCATGACCACCGGGTCGTTGTGCTTGACCGAGATCTTGATGTCGTGGAAGTCGTGCTCCGCGAAGAGCGAGGCCTCCCACATCGCCGACTCGGCCAGGGCCTCCGGGGTGGCCTTGCCGTACTTCTTCAGCAGACGCGGGTCGAGCGAACCGGCGTTCACGCCGATTCGAATCGGGGTGCCGTGGTCCTTCGCGGCGGCCGCGATCTCCTTCACCTGGTCGTCGAACTTCCGGATGTTGCCGGGGTTGACGCGAACCGCGGCACAACCGGCTTCAATCGCGGCGAAGACGTACTTCGGCTGGAAGTGGATGTCCGCGATCACCGGGATCTGCGACTTGCGGGCGATCGCGGGCAGCGCGTCCGCGTCGTCCTGCGAGGGGCAGGCGACTCGGACGATGTCGCAGCCGGACGCGGTGAGCTCCGCGATCTGCTGCAGCGTCGCGTTGACGTCCGACGTCAGGGTCGTCGTCATCGACTGGACGGAGACGGGGAACTCGCTGCCGACACCGACGTTGCCCACCATCAGCTGCCGGGTCTTGCGGCGTTCCGACAGCACCGGCGGCGGCAGTGCCGGCATTCCGAGCATCACGCCGTCACTCATGGGTTTTGCACCTTTCGTAAATCACTGCAACCTGATCGGGTTGACGATGTCGGCGGTCACGGTCAGCAGCGTGATGGCGCCGCCGATGAAGATGACCACGTAGGTGAGCGGCAACAGGCGCATGTAGTTGACCGGGGCGCCGGCGGGCTTCCCGCGCAGCTTCCGAATCCAGTCTCGCACCCGTTCGTAGAGGTTGACGGCGATGTGACCACCGTCTAGCGGGAGAAGCGGCAGGAGGTTGAACACACCGACGAAGAAGTTCAGGCCGGCCAGCATCAGGATGAAGAAGTTCCAGAGGCCGCGTTCCGCCGCGTCGCCGCCAAGGCGCGAGGCACCGACGACCGAGATCGGGGTGTCGAGGTCGCGTTCGCCGCCGCCGATGGCCTTGACCACTGCCGGAATGCGCTCCGGGAAACGCAGGAGGCCCTTCCAGGTGTTCACGAACATGTCGCCGGTGAAGGCGAGGGTGGCGGGGACCGCGTCGACCGGGCCGTAGACGAAGGTCTGCTGGACGATCACGCCGATGGCGCCGACCTGCTTGACCTCGACGTGGCCCTTGCCGTCGGGGACCTGGCGGGTGACCTTCGGCACGTCGACGGTGAGCGTGAGCTCCTTGTCGTCGCGCAGGACCTTGAACTCGTTCGGACCGCTGAGGTCGCGCGTGACCTTCTGCATGTCGGTCCAGGTCGCGATCGGCTTGCCCGCGATCGAGACGATCCGGTCGCCGGGCTTGAGGCCCGCGTTCCTGGCCGGGGACGGGGCGCTCGCGGGGCACGGCGCGTCGAACGGGACCGTGTAGTCCTGAACGCAGTCGGAGACCTGGGCCAGGACCGGCAGGTCCTTGTTGTTCTGCAGGCCCAGCGTCATCGCGAGGATCAGCAGGATGATGAAGCCCAGCAGGAAGTGCGTGATCGAGCCCGCGCTCAGGACGATGACGCGCTTCCAGACCTTCTGCTTGTAGAACGCCCGCGGCTTGTCGTCCGGGTGGACCTCTTCAAGCGCGGTCATGCCGGTGATCTCGCAGAAGCCGCCGGCCGGGATCGCCTTCAGGCCGTACTCCGTCTCGCCCTTCTGGAACGAGAAGAGCTTCGGGCCGAAGCCGATGAAGTAGCGGGTGACCTTCATGCCGAAGGCCTTCGCGGTCAGCAGGTGCCCGAACTCGTGCAGCGCGATGGACACCGCGATGCCGAACGCGAACAGCAGCACCCCGAGAAAGTTGATGAATGTGTCCACGAAAGCTCAGTTCCTTCCAACCAGCTCGCGGGCACGTGCGCGTGCCCAGTCCTCGGCGGCCAGGACCTCCGCGACGTCCGCGGGATCCTTCTGCCAGTCCTTCGCCTCGCCGAGAACCTGGCCGATGGTGTCCACGATCGACAGGAACGACGTCTTGCCCGCGACGAAACTCGCCAGTGCCTCTTCGTTCGCGGCGTTGAAGATCGCGGGGAGACAACCTCCGCCGCTGCCCGCCTGCCGCGCCAGCTCGACCGCGGGGAACGTGATGCTGTCCAGCGGTTCGAACGTCCACGAGGTGGCGGTGTCAAAGGTACAGGCGGCCGCGGCACCGGCTACGCGCTCGGGCCATGCGAGACCGAGTGAGATCGGCAGGCGCATGTCCGGCGGCGACGCCTGGGCCAGCGTCGAACCGTCGGTGAAGGTCACCATCGAGTGAATGATGGACTGCGGGTGCACCACGACGTCGATTCGGTCGTAGGGCACGCCGAACAGCAGGTGCGCCTCGATCAGCTCGAGGCCCTTGTTCACGAGGTTCGCCGAGTTGATCGTGACGACCTGCCCCATCGACCACGTCGGGTGCGCCATGGCCTGCTGCACCGTGACGTCCTCGAGGTCGGCGCGGGTCTTGCCGCGGAACGGTCCGCCGGACGCCGTGAGCACCAGCTTGTGCACCTCGTGCGCCGTGCCACCGCGCAGGCACTGGGCGAGCGCCGAGTGCTCCGAGTCGACCGGCACGATCTGGTCCGGTTTGGCCGCCTTCAGCACGAGTGGCCCGCCCGCGATGAGCGACTCCTTGTTGGCGAGCGCCAGCGTGGCGCCCGTCTCCAGCGCCTTCAGTGACGGCTCGAGCCCGCGCGAGCCGTCCATACCGTTGAGCACGACGTCCGCGGGGCAGGCTTCGATCAGGTCGACCATGCTGGTCAACGTCTTGACGCCGGGTACCTCGGCGCCGTTCGCGACGGCGACGGTTCCGACGCCGAACTCGGCTGCCTGCTCCTTGAGCAGATCGAGCTGACGTCCGCCCGCGCCGAGCCCGACGACCTGGAAGCGGTCGCGGTTGCGCCGGATGACGTCGAGCGCCTGGGTGCCGACGGAGCCGGTCGATCCCAGGATCAGGACAGTGCGTGGAGTACTCATCGCCCCTCATTGTTCCGGAGAGTGCCTGAGAGCCCGGCACAGCCCGTTACTTTGATAACGGAGTGGTTTTGGAGGCGTGAAGTCGCCAGTTCGGGGGCATTCCTCCCGCGACAAGCGGATGGAAGGAGACTCTCCGTGGGCATCCTCGGATGGATCGTGCTCGGTCTGCTGGCCGGCGCCATCGCCAAGGCGATCATGCCTGGCCGTGACCCTGGCGGAATCATCATCACGATGCTGATCGGCATCGTCGGGGCGATCCTCGGCGGATTCATCGGATCCGCGCTCTTCGGGACCGACCTCGGCACGTTCTTCGATCTCCGGACGTGGCTGCTAGCCATCGTCGGATCGTTGATCCTGCTCGGCATCTACCGCCTGGTAACGGGCAAGCGAAGCCGCGTGTAGCCGCATGTGACGTCGAGGCCGTCCGGGTGAACCCCGGACGGCCTCTCGTCTTACTCGGACTCCTCCAGCCAGGCGACGACGGAGCTGACGAACCCGGCGCCGTACGCCAAGGGCCTGCGGGCGAGCACCGCGTGCAGGTGCTCGGCCCCGACCGAGTCGTGCCAGGCCCGCGCGCGCTGGTAGGTCTCGTCGTCGGTGGCGCCGCGCAGGACGTCCCAGCCGTGCCAGCTCGCGACGAGTGCCGCGTCGATCGCGGGGTCGGACAGGGTCGCGAGGTCCCAGTCGAGGACGCCGATCAGCTTGCCGTCCTCGCCGAAGTGGACGTTGGGGCCGCCGAGGTCGCCGTGGACGAGCCGGGGCGGGACGTCCTCGAACGCCAGCAGCGCGTCCACCCCGCGCCGGACCCGGTCCCGCCACTTCGCGGGCAGGTGCGGCACGACGTCGTTCAGGATCTCGGCCCATCCCACGCCGTCCGCGTACCGGCGCGGCACGTGCAGGACGGCCGCGAGCTCCGGCGTGATCTCGGCCTCGCGCAGTGCCTCGAAGAGCAGGCCGAACACCGCCGGGTCTCCGACCCCCTCCGGCAGCCCATCGCCGTCGATCCACGAGATCGCGACGGCCGTGCGTTCCCCGAACGTGGTCACCGGGGTCAGCGGTTCCGGCACGGCGAACGGCAGGCCCGCGGCCGCGACGGCGCGGAGCTTCTCGACCCGGCGCGGCATCTCGGCGGCGCCGCTGGGGCGCTTGCTGATGCGGACCGCGGCGACGCCGGGCAACAGCACGACGTGGTGCATGTTCCCCTGCTCGGCGAGGCGTGCGGAGCCGAGACGAGCGCCGGGGACGAGTGCTTCGGCGATTTCCAGGAGATCGGCGGGAACCACTAGCTCGCGAGCCCCGCGTCCCGTGCCAGCAGCGCGGCCTGCACCCGGTTCGTCAGCCCCAGCTTCGCCAGCAGCCGCGACACGTACGTCTTCACGGTGGCCTCGGACATGTGCAGCTTCGCCCCGACGTCCGCGTTCGACATCCCCTGCCCGAGCAACGCCAGCACCTCGACCTCGCGCTCGGTCAGCCCGGCGACGGCCTTCCGCGCCTCCTGCCGCTTCGGCTGCCCGGACGTGGCCACCATCCCGACCACGCGCGACGTGACCATCGGTGAGAGGTACGCCTCGCCGTTGTTCACCGCGCGGACGGCCCGAAGCAGCTCCTCGGGCGCCGAGTCCTTCAGCAGGAACCCCGCGGCGCCGTCGGACAGGGCGCGGACGATGTTCTCGTCCTCGCCGAACGTCGTCAGCATCACGACCCGCACGGACGGCGCGACCACCCGCAGTTCCTTGGCGCACGCCAGGCCGTCCATCCGCGGCATGCGGATGTCGAGCACGGCCACGTCGACGCGGCGCTCACGGACGATCTGCACCGCCTCGCGGCCGTCGCCCGCCTCCGCCACCAGCTCGATGTCGTCGGCGGTGCCGAGAATGGCCTTGATACCCGCCCTCATCAGGGGTTCGTCGTCGGCGATCAAGACCCGGATCACAGTCAAATCCTCTGCACGTGGGAGTTCTTCTCTACGACCTTGCCGTTCGCGAAGCAGAACCGCAGGACCAGCTGACCACCCGAGGTGTACGTCTGCTCGTCGGCCAGACGGTATTCGCACACCGCGC
>JAVXWK010000813.1:0-6953 GCA_032230575.1 Pseudonocardiales bacterium
AGCCAGTGCAGCGAACCGACGGGGTTGGTCACCTGGTCCGCCCGGTGGAAGATCGCCTCGCACGCGGCGTGCCAGTCGTGGTCCGGCACTTCCACGGCCCGCAACGCGTCCAGGTCGGCCAGCACGGCGTGCTCCGCCCCGTCGGCCAGGTCCGCCGTCGACCACAGATCGGTCAGCTCGGTGCGAAGCCGGCGCAGCGCCTCGCGTTGCACCTGTTCGGCCCGCTCGCGCTCGCCCGCGACGAAGAGCATCCGGCCGAACTGGATCATCTCGATGGTCAGCTGGCCGCGCCGGCTCGCCGCGTAGTTGGGCCCGGTGAACTCCTCGCTGCCGCGCTGGAGGTCCAGTTCCTCCTCCATGAACCGGACCGCCGCGTGGAAGTCGCCCAGGTGCGCGTGGGCGTAGGCGAGCACCGTCAGCGCGGTGGACAGGTCCTCCCTGCCACCCACCCCGTGGTTGCGCTCTCTCGCCACGTGCCCGGCCTCGATCGCCTCCACGTACCGGCCCTGCTGGAACAGGCACTTGGCGGCGACGCTGAGCAGCCCACGTTCGAGGTCCATCCGGTTCTCGGCGCGGAAGAGCTCCCGCGCCAGCTCGATCCTCTCGAGCGCGGCGTCCGTCTGCTTGATGGCGGCCAGCACGCCGACCGCCTGGCGGTGAACGTACGCCTCCGCGAGCCGGTCGCCGACAGTCGCGAACGCCGCCGCGGCGGCGTCCAGATACGCCAGGCACGTGTCGATGTCGTTGTACCACCAGGCGACGCGCGCGAGCCCGCGGTAGGCGTAGCCGGCCCCGCGCCGGTCACGGGTTCGCAGAGCGGCCCCGAGCGCGATCTCGTTGCAGGTCGCCAGATCGTCGACCCGGCCCGCCCAGTCGAGGTAGCGGCGCAGGTACCACGTGAGGTGCCAGGCGTGCTGCTCGAAGCCCGTCTCGGCGGCCCGGCGGATGAGGGCCTCGATCGTCTCGTAGGCGGAGTTGAACATGGCCACCGAGGACTGCTCGTCGAACTCGCGGCTCGGCAGCACTCCTTCCGCGATCTCTATCGGTGGCGGGTTGTCCTCGTTGCGCGGATCCATCGCCGCCGTGCCGGCCTTGGTGAGCGAGAGGTAGTGGTCGAAGAGCCGGCGGTGCGCCGCGCGGATGTCCTCGGCGCTCTCGGTGTCCTCCAGCAGTTCCCTGGCGTAGTCGCGCAGCAGGTCGTGCCAGCTGTACCGGCCTCGCTGCGGGGTGAGCAGGCAGGCCCTGGTCAGCTCCTGCATGACCGCGGTGGTCTGGCGCAACGTCAGTTCGACGAGACTCGCCGCCGCGTTCCCAGAGAACTCGGCTCCCGGCAGCAGCGACAGGCGGCGGAACAGTTCCGCGGCTTGAGGAGTGAGCGCGCGGTACGACCACGACAGCAGCGAACGCAGGTCCGTGCTCGGGTCGGCGGCCCCCAGCACGTCCAGCCGGTTCTCGGCGTGGCGGGTGAGCTGGTCCAGTGCGTCGGAGAGCGGAAGCCTGGGGTTGTTGGCGATGCGTGCGCACACGACCGCCAGCGCCAGGGGCAGCCGCGCGCAGGTGTCCGCGATCTCCCTGACAGCACCGGGTTCGGCGGCGACCCGGCTCGCACCGAGCCGCGAGGCCATCAGCTCGGCGGACTCCCGGTCGTCCATCAGGTCGAGCGTGAGAGCGTGCGCACCGGTGGTGGCGACGAGGCCGGTCAGCTCGACGCGGCTGGTGATCAGTGCCAGGCAGTGCCGTCCGCCCGGCAGCAGCGGCAGCACCTGCTCGCTCGTCCGCGCGTTGTCGAGCAGGACGAGGACCCGCCGGTCGGCCAGCGCGCTGCGGTAGAGCGCGGTGAGGGCGTCGACACTGATGGGCCGGTTCGTCTTGGGCACGCCGAGCGCGTCGAGCAGCTCGGCGAGCACCTCCTCCGGTTTCCGCGCGACACCACCGGCTTCGAAGCCGCGGAGGTTGACGTAGAGCTGACCGTCCGGATAGGACGGTGCCGCGTGGTTCGCCCAGTACACCGCGAACGTCGTCTTGCCGACACCCGCGGTGCCGTGCACGACCGCGACGCCCGGAACCGGTGGGGTGGCAAGCCTTGTGGTCAGCTCGTCGAGCTCGACCCGCCTGCCGACGAACATGGGCAGGGCGGCCGGCAGCTGGGCGGGACGGATCACGGGCGGCGGCAGGAACGGCGGCAGGCCCGGTTCCTGGGATGGTGCGGGCAGAAGCGTGGTGTCCGCGATCAGGATGCGTTCGTGCAGGGTCCGCAGTGAGGGGCCGGGGTCCACGCCGAGCTCGTCGCGCAGGGTGACGCGCAGTCGTTCGTACACGGTGAGCGCCTCGGCCGGGCGGCTGGCGCGGTACAGGGCCAGCATCAGCAGCTCGTGCACCCGTTCCCGCAGCGGCTCGGCCTCCGCGAGCGCGGTCAGCCGTTCCGCGACCTCCGTGCTGTGGCCCAGTTCGAGCTCCAGCTCGGCGAGCGTCTCAAGCGTCTGGATGCCGAGGCGCTTGAAGCGCTGCCGTTCGGTCTCCGCCCACTCCCCGGGCAGGCCCGCGAGAGCGTCGTCGTGCCACTCGCCGGTGGCCTCCCGCAGCAACGCCACCGCGCGCTGCGGATCCTCGTGTGCCCTCGCCTCGGCGGCGGCCTGGCGTGCGGCGAGGAAGCGCCCCAGGTCGAACGCGTGGTCGTCGACCTTGAGCTGATAGCCGTTTCCGACCGAGCGCAACGGGTTCAGCGCGCCGGAGGCGTCGTCGAAGACCCGGCGCAACCGGTGCACGTAGGTCCGCACCGTGCCGCGCGCGGCCTGCGGTTCCCGATCGCCCCACAGCGCCGCGATGATCTCCGGTACCTGCACGACCCGGCCGCGGGCCAGTGCCAGCACGGCGAGGGTCAGCCGCTGCTGCGGCGAACCGACGTCCAGCTCCATCCCGTCGCGCCAGGCCCGCACCGAGCCGAGCACCGCGAGGGCCAGACCCCTGCCCGTTCGTGGCAGCTCTTCGCTCACCTCGGGCAAGTTGAACGCGACCATGCGCGCATGTTACGTCCGGATGGCCCGTTCGGCCGAATGCTCCCAGGGCAGAATTCATTGCGCCGTCTACCCTCCGGGGGTTTCGTCACGACGACGTGCCGACGAGGGGTGCCAGCGTGAGAGCGCGATCGCAAATCGTGGCACGGCGCTCGGCCCGGCGCATCCGGAGCCAGTCAGGCTGACTGGCCAGTCAGTTATCGCAAGCGATTCACGATCGGGTGGTTGTTCCCCGTCGCCGTCTCATTTCGGCTGGTACAGCGCGGGGGATGTAGACGGTCTGTCTACGCCGTGCGGGTGGGTTTCGTCGTGCGGCCGCGCCAGGTCTGTGAAGTGCGGGTTCCTCAGGTTCGGCAAGGGCCGGAGGGTCGATCTTGAAAAGTTCTTCGTATTTCTGGTGGACGATCTGCCGCGATTCCCGGTACTGCCGTCGCGAATCTGTTGACAGTGCGTCTACGGCGCGTTGACAGATCTGTGTTGTTCTCCAACCTGGAAAGAGCAGTGCGGTGGGAGAGGTGTCGGGATGAGTTCACAGGCGGTGACAGGAGCAACGTCCGTCGCGCCCGTTCGGGTGGCGGTCACGGTGCTGGCGGGTGACGTGCGGCTGGCCGGTGAGGTGGTGACCGCGCTGGCGGGGCGCCGCGAGCTGGGAGTGCGGGCCGCGGCCGAGCGCGATGACGCGGATGTCGTGGTGGTGCTGGCAGAGCTGGTGACCGACGCCGTGGTGGACGAGCTGGCCGCGCGGGACCACACGGGGCAGCGGATCGTGCTGGTCGCGGGCCCGTTGCGGGAGCGGTACCTGCCGCGGCTCTTCGGGGCTGGAGTGGTGAGCGTGCTGCCGTACCGCGACGTGACGGCCGGTCAGGTGGTCCGGGCGGTGCTGGCCAGCTCGGCGGGACGCGCGGTCGTGCCGGACGTGCTGGTGCGGTGGCTCGTCGACGAGGTGCGCACGAACCAGAGCGACATGCTGATGTCGCAGGGGATGCTGGCCGGTGGGCTGACCGAGCGCGAGGTGCAGGTGCTGCGGCGGCTGGCCGAGGGTTTCGACACCGTTCGTATTGCGAACGAACTCAATTATTCCGAGCGGACGATCAAGAAGATCATTCAGGACGTCATGAGCCGGCTGCGGTTGCGCAATCGCGCGCACGCGGTTTCGTACGCCATGCGCGTCGGCGCCATTTGAGACGATCGGCCCGATTCGTGGCCATTGTCGGGTGTGGAACCAGGCTGACGAGGAGAACCAGATGCAGACGAGCGCGGCCAAAACCGCCGGAGCCGAGTTCGACGCGCTGATCGGCGAATTCGCCGCGCCGGCGCGACCGGGTGCGTACGAGATGAGCGAGAACGGCGTGTTCCTCGGCATCGCCGACGACTCCGAGGACGAGGTCGCCCGAGGGCGGCTGTCCGGCTGAGCCAGGCACGGACGGGCTCGATTGCGAGGCCTCCCGGTCATCCCCACCGGTGACGCGGCCCCGCCGGCACGACATGCGAAATACCCTCGCCGATGTGACGACACCTCCGGTCGAGCAGTGCGCCTGCTGTGGCGCCGCGATCAGCAATCCCGGTCGCATCGATCTGACAGTGCCCCTGCCCGACGGCGCGATCGCCTCGGAGCAGACCAACCCCAACGCGGCGTTCCTGCGGTTGGAGACGGGGCAGACGTACGTGCGGTGCCAGTTGCCCGTGGCACTCAACGGTGGCACGGCGTTGGTGTACATGACGTGGCTGGAACTCGGTGAAGCCGACTTCCAGCGCGCGCACGCCGCGTGGCGTGGCTCCACTTGGGACGGTCTCGTCCTGCACGGCGTGCTGGGCAACGACCTCAAGCCGTGGACCGCTTCGCTGCGGGGTGCCGAGGTCATGGCCTCGGTCCGCGCGATGGACGAGCCGCCGACGGTCGTGAACTCGGATCACCCTCTGCTGCACCGGATGCTGACCGAGTCGTGGGACCGCGACCTCGTGCTGAGCTGGTTCCCCGACCCGTTGCCGGTCTCCATCCGCGCCAGGGTCGGCAGGCACTGGAGCGTGGAGCGCGGCGAGGGCATGGCGGCCGGGCTGAACGACGGCACCTGGCGGTTCGGCGGACCGGGGCGTTCGGTGTTCGTCGACGTGCTGACCGACGAGAAGCGGCGCCCGCCCGCGGAGTTCCTGCACGACCTGCTGGAGGGCGCTCCCGACGTGCCGGCGGAGCAGACCCTGATCACGCCGACCGCCGACGGCATCACGCACGCGTTCTGGGTGGACTCGGTGGTCGACGGTGCCCCCCAACGCGATTTCCACGCCCACGTGGTCCGCGAGGGCACCGCGTTGGCACTCGGCGCTTTCTACCGCGATCCGGACGACCACAAGTGGGCACTGCACGTGCTGCGTTCCGTCACTCATCACGGGTGAGAAACGATTTCCGCTCCCTTGCGAATTGAGACGCCGGGACGGTATGCGCGGAATCCGGATTCGGCCCAGGTGAACGCCCTGACGTGCTGAGTGCGAACTGCCCTTTTGGTCCATGTGACCTCAGCGGATGTCTGGAAGGGCAGATACTCGGGGCTTGTTGGGGCAGTTCTGGTTGCGTGAGCTGCGTCTCCCCGATTAGCTTCCGTTTCGGAAGCGAGAGCGCTCCCACCGATGAAGCACATCCGTCTGGCTCGCCCATTGGATGACTTCGCCGGAGTAGTTCCTCCAGTTCACGCGAAAAACGATGATTCGGTGGCCGCTGCCCGGACACGGGCGCTGACCGGCGACTTCGTGGGATTTCATTGAGGAGTTGAGCAGCGTTGACTAGTCCCGCCGAGCACTCGGTAACTAAGCCCGGAATGCTGGCCGCGGCCGGGCGCATGTCCGAGGCCCAGCATCGCATCGACGGCCTGCGTGACAACGTCGAAGCCCAGATGAACTCGTTGGCCGCCACCTTCACGGGTAGCGCGGCGACGGCGTTCAAAGGCGCCATGAGTGGTTGGTACAACAACGTCGCGGAGATCAACACCGCGCTGGGCGAGATGGTTCGCATCATGCAGGACGGCGCCCAGCTCGTCGGCAAGAGCGACTCCGACACCGAGAACGAGGCGCAGGAAGCCCACAACAGGATGGTCTCCCTCCCCGGTCTGAACGGCCTCTGAGTTCACCAGCCCGGATTCGCGCACGCAGACAAGGATTCGAACCATGAGTGAGCCCACCTACACGTACAGCCCAGCCCGCAACATCGACGTCTCCTCGTACTTGAAGGAGGTCGCCGGTCAGATCAAGTCCGAGCTGGACAACATGGACACGGAACTCCACACCAACCTGAAGAACTGGGAGTCCCCCGAGTCGAAGGTGCAGTACCAGGCGAAGCAGACCCGGTGGAACAACGCCGCGGCCTCGATGCCCGCCGCGGCCGACATCGCGGGCGAGACGCTGCGGTCGATCACGGAGTCCATGAACAGGACCGACGCGGGTATCGCCCAGAGCTGGAGCTGAGTCCGCCGCGCGAACGCCCTCGGGAAGTTCGCGGGCAGTGGCGTGAGCCCGCAGCCGGGTGGGCCTGTCCACCCGGCCGCGGTTCGCGACTGAAGTCCTTTGACACGAACGAAGAAGGAGGTGTTGTGAATGGCGGTCGCACCAGGAACCGTGGTGTACGACTTGCCGGACGGCGCCAGTCACGGCGGCGGCCACAACGGGTGGGATTTCGTCAGCGCCACCATGCAGGACGACGGCCGGTGGCTGCTCAAGTACGACAACGGTGACACCGTCTACTCAGGCGGGTCGAACTCCCTGCCGAAGCCGGATCCCAACTGGACTCCCAACACCGGCAACGCCCAGAACGGCGACCCTTGGGACATCTACAAGGGATCCCAGCCGCCGTTCCCTCCCGCGCCGAACGTTCCCGGTGGCACCCAGACCCCCGGCAAGGACGTCCACATCGTCTCCGTCGAAGCGATCAAGCTCTACGCCAACAACATCAGG
>JAVXWK010000818.1:0-6380 GCA_032230575.1 Pseudonocardiales bacterium
CCGTGTTGGTGAAGCCGTTCGGGAACTGCGCGAGGCTGGTCTCGGACCGGTAGAGGTGGCCGTTGTCGTCGGAGGAGAACAGGTAGCACTTCCCGGTGTCGCACACCATCCAGAAGTCGACCCAGTAGCCGTTGCCGATGTTGTCGCGGATGATCTGCGGCATGCCGTTCGCGTAAAAGTTCCTCGGCGCGGACCACGACGACGGGTTCGAGATGTCCGCGGTCGTCGAGTACGACGCGTTCGATCCCGTTTGGTACACCAGGTACCAGAGGCGTTGTGGCGCGAAGTAGAACACGTGCGGCGCGGCCTTGTAGCCACCGCCAACGGGTGTGCGGTCGAGGTAGTGGTGCGGTGCCGAGGCGGCCTGCGACCAGTCGGTGAAGCTCGTGTACATGATGTTGTAGCCGGTCGTGTAGACCGAGGCGAAAACGTGGTACTTGCCGTTGTGGAACACGACGCTCGGGTCCTTGACCGAGTAGACGTCCGGGTGCGCCGAGTCCGGCTTGGGGCTGATCAGCGCGCCGCTGGAGGACCACCGGAAGCTCGACGGCAGGGTACCCGTCGGCAGATTCCCGGTCGTGGTTGTCGTGGTGGGGCCGACATCGCCTGTGCACAGGGTGCCGTTCAGCGTGAACGCCGTGGGGTTCGGGTTGCTCGTACCGGCGGTGGACCCGTTGAACCCGAACTCGACCTTGCCGCCGGTGGGGATCGCCGCGTTGTAGGAGACGTTGCGCGCGGTCACCTCGGCCCCGGACTGGGTCGCCTCGGCGTTCCACGCCTGCTTCACCTGCTGACCGGCGCCGAAGCTCCAGGTGAGCGTCCAGCCGGAGATCGCGTCACCGAGGTTCGTGACGGCCACGTTCGCGGTGAACCCACCGTCCCATGTGGACGGCGCGGAGTAGCTCACCGAACAGCCCGGCGCGGCCGAGGCGGGCCGTTCGGCCACCGCCGTCAGCGTGGACACCGCGATGAGAGGTATCGCGGCGAGGGCCGTGAGCCGGGCCCGGCGGGCCGAGAACAGCCGTGCGAAGAACATGATCACCCTTCGTCGTCGGAGGGATCGGGGCGGCGGGGATCACGGACTGGCGCACGTGGCGGCGCTGATCGCCGCCGCGCCGGAACCGGAGGCGAGGAAGCCGAAGGTGGTGGAAGCACCGGGGGCGAGGGTGCCGTTGTACGAGGCGTTGGTGACCGTGACCGAACCGCCGGCGGTGCCGCCCCAGACCTGCGAGACGGTGTGCCCGCCCGGCAGGGTGAACCGGACCGTCCATCCGTCGATGGCCGAAGCGGTGGGATTGGCGACGGTGACCTCGCCCTGGAAGCCGCCGTTCCAGCTGCCGGTCACCGCCGTCGTCGCGGTGCACGTGCCGCCGGGCTGCCCCGGGCCGCCGACGCTGCCCGGCACGGACGACAGGGCGTTGAACCAGACCGCGGCCATCTTGGCGTAGCCGGCGGCGTTCGGGTGGATGCCGTCGGGCAGATCGGAGATCGGCACCGCCGGATACATGTCCACCACGTGCACCCGCTTGCCCGCCGCCGCCTTGGCCCGCAGGAGCGGCACGATCGCGGCGTTGTAGTCGCGCACGGTCGCGTCGGCGAACCGGATCGGGATGATCGTCGAGACGAACACCTCGGCGGACGGCGACTGACCGGTGATCTTGTCCACCAGCGCGGAGACCCGCCGCGGCGCTCCCGCGGGATCGCTGCCGTACATGTCATTGGTGCCGATGTGCAGGAGGATCGTGCGCGGGGTGTAGGTGCGCAGCCAGTTGACGACGTTCGCGTCGACCTGAGCGATGGTCCAGCCGGGGTGACCCTCGTGGTTGCGGTCGGGCATGGAGGCGGGACCGTCCGACAACGACCCCGCGAAGTCGACGGTGCGCCCGGCGGCTCGTAGTTTCGTGCCGAGATCGAGCCGATAACCACCGATCGACCCGCCCTGCGTGATCGAGTCGCCCAGCGGCATCACCCGCACCGGATCGGCAGCGGCGTCCACTGTGGACGCGGCGGCTGTCGCGGGCGCCACCAGCAGAAGACCGATCAGCGCTCCGCACAACACCTTCAGCGGGCTCGGCATGGTGAGCCTTCCCAGGAGAACCTAGGCGACAGGGACTTCCAGCAATGTAATGACGCCGTCACACCCCGGTCAAAGCTAAATGTGAGCGCTAACCTTTAGCCCTCGCGCTGTTCGACGGCGTCGAATTGCCGTTCGACAAAGGAAATGAAGCTCACCAGCGCGCACGGAACGCAGGCGCGAACTCCAAATCTGTTAGCGCGAACATCAGGTTCACCCGCGTGGCGCCGCCACCGAGCCGCCCTCCCGCACCGGCATCGGCACCCGGTGGATCATCGGCGTGCGGGCATCGCGCCCGCGCCGCACGACCATGTCCACGAGCACCCTGACAGCCCACGCGCCCAGCTCGTAGTGCGGCAGGGCGATCGTGGTCAGCCGCGGCCGCATCCACGAGGCGATGGGGTGGTCCTCGAACCCGATCACCGAGACGTCGTCCGGCACCGAGAGTCCTGCCTCACCGAGCGCCTGGTACGCGCCGAACGCCAGGCGGTCGTTCAGGCACACCAACGCCTTGGGCCGGTGAACGCGCAGCAGTGCCGCGGTGGCGTCGAAGCCGTGCTCCGGTGTCCACTGAGGGCACCACCGCGCACCGGCCACCTCGGCCCCGGCCGCGGTGAAGACCTCGCGCAGACCGTGGAGCCGTTCCGCCGCCGCGATGCCGTGCGGCGGGATGTCGCACATCCCCGGCCCCGCGCCGATCAGGTGGATGTCGCGGTCGTGCCCCGCATCGAGGAGGACACGCGCGGCCGAGCGGCCGGCCTGCACCTCGTCGGGCAGCACCGACGGAACGGCCGCCGGGGTCGTGGTGGCGTTGAGCAGCACGGCGGGCCCGTCGTACAGGCCGTCCGGAACAGCCGCCGTCCTGGTGTGCATGGACGCGAACACCACGCCGTCCGCGCGCCGGTCCCGCATCGCGTCGACCAGCGTCCGTTCGACCACCGGATCTCCGCCGGACTCCCCGACGAACAGCATGAAGCCGTGCCGGTACGCGGCGTCCACCGCGCCCTTGACCATGTCACCCGCCCAGCCGGACGACGCCACGGTGTCGGACACGAACCCGATCGTCTGCGATCGTCCGGAGCGCGGTCCCGTCGTCAGGGTGTTGCGCCGATATCCCAGTTCCTGCGCCGTCGAGCGCACCCGCCGCTCGGCTTCCGCCGAGATGCGGAGCTCACGGGCCCGTCCGGTCAGCACGAGCGACGCCGTCGTGACCGACACCCCGCTCGCCGCCGCGACGTCGGCCAATGTCACGCGCGTCCGTCCCATCGCGGATCCGCCTCCTGTTGCCGTGCGGGCACGGCCGCGTCTCCCGCGGCCGGCGTTCCACGAACCACGCCGGACGACCCTGGGCGGTGGGGCCGTCCGGCGCTCTCTCTCATCGCTTCAGGCGACCGGGATCCCCGGCTTCACCCCGACGCACGAGCCACGCTTCCGTGATGTGCGTGAACATGGCGTCCGCCGCACCGGCCGCGTCCTGGGCGGCGATGCGTTCCAGGACGCGGCGGTGCCCGGCGTTGGACGCCTCGCACAGGTCGCGGCCGCTCTTGCCGAGGTACCCGGCGGTGTTGATGGCCTGCTTCTCCAACGAGCGCACGACACCCCGGGCGATGCGGTTCCCCGACGCCTGCATGATCGTGTCGTGGAAGAGGCGGTCTTGCTCCTCGTACGTGGCAACGTCGTCGAAGAGCTCGTCCATCCGGTCCACCAGTGCCCGCAGCCGCTCGACCGTGTCCTGGTCCGCGGTGCGCGCGGCGACCTGCGCCATGTCGGACTCCAGCAACCGCCGGGTCACCACGAGGTCGTCGAGCACCGCGAGGCTCGCGTCGCCGGCGATCGTGGCGGCGAGCACCAGGTCGTCGAGCATGTTCCACTGCACCGGCGGGCTGACCATGGTGCCCGAGCCCTGACGCACCCGGACCAAACCCTTCTCCTGCAGGACCTTCACCGCCTCGCGGATCACCGTCCTGCTCACCGAGAAGGTCTCGCAGAGCAGCGGCTCCGGCGGCAGGGTGGCGCCTGCGGGGTAGCTGCCGCGGACGATCCGCTGCACGAGCTCCGCGGTGACCGCCGCGGCGAGACTGGCCGGTCTCCGCGTCCATCCCGGGGGTGCGGGCGTTTCCGGTTCCGGCTGCCGACCTGTCGCTGTCATCTTCGACTCCGTTGCGCCGCCTGTCGATCAGGGCTCCACAGTATAGGTAACACCATTGACGTCACACGTCATACGAGTTACGTTCGCGATGATTCACCCTCCGGCCGGACAGGCCGGCTTCTCCCGGAGAAGTGAGCCGCGCTGAAGCAGCGCCCACTCCGGTTCGCCGCCCTGCTCTCCCGGCGACCACTCCACAGATCGTCCACTGTGGACTGAGGGTTGCGCGGCCCGCCTCCTCCGACTGTGACCGGCCGATCCAGCCGCACATCCTCAGGAGGTCCCTTGTCCACGTCCTCTTTCCCCGCTGTGCGCCGGCGAGTCGCACTCGCGGCCGTCGCGGTCGTGACCGCCGCGATCGCCACCGCTCCCCCTGCCTCCGCCGACACCACCACCCTCCACGCGTCCCCCTCGGGCACCGGCACCGCCTGCACCGCCACTGAGCCGTGCTCGTTACCTGCGGCGCAAACCGCTGTGCGGTCGCGCAACGGCACGATGTCCGGTGACATCGTCGTGGAGCTCGCCGACGGGGTTTACCGGCTCTCGCAACCGTTCCGGCTCACCGCGGCGGACTCGGGCACGAACGGTCACCGAGTGCTGTGGCAGGCCGCCGCGTCGGCTCATCCCGTCATCAGCGGCGCGAAAGCGGTCACGGGGTGGTCGGTCGCCGACGCCGGGAAGAACATCTGGCGGGCCGGCGTCGGCACCGGCCTCGACAGCCGCCAGCTCTACGTCGACGGCATGATCGCCACCCGCGCGCGAACGCAGGTGAACCGGTCCGACTTCACCTTCACCGACAGCGGCATGCGCTTCTCGAACGGCGCGCTGAGCTACCTGAACAACCTCGCGAACCAGAACCGCGTCGAGGTGGAGAGCGTCAACTCGTTCACCGACAGGTACTCGCCGGTGCAGAGCATCGCGGGCAACTTCCTCACGATGCAGCAGCCGGCCTGGAACAACAACACCTTCGGCTACGACACGCTCAACAACCCGTTCCGCGCCGGGCCGCTCTACCTGGCGAACGCGTACGAGTTCCTCGACGCGCAAGGTGAGTGGTACCTCAACCCCGGCACCGGCACGCTCTACTACATCCCGCGCGCCGGGCAGAACATGAGCAACGTCAGCGTCGAGCTGCCCACGCTGCAGTCGCTGGTCGACGTCGGCGGGACCTACGACGCGCCCGCGCGCGACATCTCGTTCAGCGGCATCACCTTCACCGGCACCTCGTGGCTCGGTCCCAGCAGCAATCAGGGCTTCGCCGACCAGCAGACCGGCGCCTACATCTCCGGCAACTGGAACTGGCCCGCGGACAGGCTGAACTCGTGCAAGAGCGGGTGCCCGTTGTTCGAGGCGGTCCGGCCGCACTGGTCCCAGATGCCCGCCGCCGTCCAGATCTCCGCGGCCAGCGGCATCACCTTCACCGACTCCCGCTTCGTCAACCTCGGGCAGACCGCGATCGGCATCGGCAACGACGCCAACGCGCACGCCGGCGGCGTCGGGCTGGGCGCGTCCGGCATCACGATCACCCGGTCGGAGATCGCCCAGAACTCGGCGGGCGGCGTCGTGGTCGGCGGCGTGCGCGCCGACGCGCACCACCCGAGCGACCAGCGGATGGTCAACCGGGACATCACGGTCAGCTACAACCGGATCCACGACCTCGGCATCGAGTACCGGGGAATCGTGTCGGTGCTGAACACCTACGTCAGCACCGCGACCGTGGCCCACAACGAGGTCTACAACCTGCCGTACACCGGCATCTCCCTGGGCTACGGCTGGGGTTCCAACGACGCGGGCGGCAGCAACCACTACGCCGGCCGCGGCCTGTACAACTACCAGCCCCGCTACACGACGCCCACCACCGCGTCCAACAACAAGCTCCTCGACAACTACGTCCACGACGTGATGCAGCAGATGACCGACGGCGGTTGCGTCTACACGCTGGGCTGGAACCCGAACGCGGAGATCAGCGGCAACTACTGCCTGCGCACCAACGGTTTCTTCGGGCTCTACTTCGACGAGGGCTCCAAGTACTACCGCGCGACCGGCAACGTCTTCTCCGCCACCGGCACGTGGGCCACCGCGAACTACGGCGGTGGCGAGAACATGGGCAACTGGACGCTCACCGGCAACTGGTCGACCAACGGCAGCAGCAACATCAGC
>JAVXWK010000819.1:0-4303 GCA_032230575.1 Pseudonocardiales bacterium
GATCTCGATGATCGACACCAGTGCCAGTAGGCCTAGCACGACGAGGTGGAACAGGACGGCAGTCAGCTTCATCATGCCGCCGGCCTGTTCGTCGTCGTACGCAGCGCGCTTCAGATAACCCTTGCCGCTGCGGTAGATCAGCTGGCCGTCAACGACGACCAGGACGATCCCCAGCACCAGGAACGTCACGTAGCTGTCACCCATGTGGTGTGGCTACCCGCGCACGCACGGGCACAAACCGTGGCACGATCAGTGCCCGTGACGGCGTTGCAGGGACAACAACTGGCCGGACCGCTGTGCGCGGCCGTGGCCAACTTGTGCGTCGCCTTGCAACCACAGGTCTCGCCGCAGACCGCTGCCGGGTTCCAGGAAGTGTTGCGCCGCTTGCACGCGCCGTTGCAGGTCGCGGTGGCCGGGCGGATCAAGTCGGGCAAGTCGACGCTGGTCAACGCGTTGATCGGGCGCCGGGTCGCGCCCACCGACGTCGGCGAGTGCACCCGGCTCGTGACGCGCTATCAGTACGGAACCGTCGACCGCATCGAAGTGGTGCTGCGGGACGGACGACGGCAGGTGCTGCCGTTCGACGCACAGGGCATGATCCCTGCTTCTCTTGGCCTGGAAGGCGTTTCGCACATCGAGGCGTACCTGACGAACGCCGTGTTGCGCGACTTCACCGTCATCGACACTCCAGGGCTCGGCTCGCTGGACGCGGCTTCGGTCGCACGGACCGAGGAACTGCTGGATCCCGTGTCGCGCAACGCAGTCGCAGGTGCGGAGGCGGTTCTCTACGTCGTGACGCAGGGCGTGCGCGCGGACGATCACTCGACGCTGGCCGCCTTCACCGCCGCCACCGCTTCTCGTGAGGCCGGGCCGGTCAACGCCATCGCCGCGTTGAACAAGGTCGATGCCGTGGCGCCGGAAACCGTCGAGGGCTCGGACGGTGACGTGTGGCGGGCTGCGGAGATCCTGGCGTCGAAGCAGGCTCAGCTGCTGAAGCCGCGGGTCGCCGACGTGCTGCCGGTGATCAGCCTGCTCGCCGAGTCCGCGGAGACCGGGGAGTTCACCTCGGCCGACGCGGAGGCGTTGCGGCAGCTGGCGGCTCTGGACGCCGACACCCGCACGATGATGCTGATGTCCGGCGATCTCTTCACCTCGTGGGACTGCGAGGTTCCGGCGGGTGTGCGGTCGCGGTTGCTGGAGAAGCTGGACCTGTACGGCATCGGCCGCGCGCTGGCAGCTCTGGACGCCGAACCCGGGATCGCCGCTGGTGCGTTGAGGCGGGTGCTGTTCGACGCCTCGGGGTTCGCCGCGGTCCGCGGACGGCTCGACGCGGTGTTCCGGGCTCGGGCCGACGGCATCAAGGCGGCGGCCGCGCTGGCGTCCGTCACCTCGCTGGCGTCGGGTGAGCCCGGCGAACGGCAGCGCGTGCACGACGCGATCGAGGTGTTGCTGGCCCGCCCAGAGGCCCACCAGCTGCGGCTCCTGGAGGCGTTGACGCTGGTGTCGTCCGGCGCGGTGACGCTGGCGCCGGACCTGACGGAGGAGGTGCTGCGCGTCGGCAGCACCCCGGACGTGCCCGCTCAGCTCGGTCTGAGAGGTCGGCCGCTGCCTGAGCTGGTCGCGTACTCGCTGGAACGCGCCGGCTGGTGGCGTTCCTTCGCCTCGTTCGGCGCGACGCCGGCGCAGGCTCGGGTGGCGCACGTCGTCCACCGGGCGTATTTCCTCATCTGGCAGCAACTACGTGCTGGGGGGCACCGATGAGCGTGAGTGGAACCGATCCCACCGATGTGGCGTCGGACGACGGTGTGGAGACCATTGCCGACGAGCTCCTCGACCAGGCGCTGGCCGAACGCCGCGCGCTGGTCCAGCTGTGCCTGTACGCGCTGGACCGCGCCAGCTCGGGTGTGGTCCAGCGGATCGAGGAAGGCCTCTCGACCATAGGAGTCGTGGCCGTCCGCGCCGATGGTGAGCGCTTCGACCCGTCGCAGCACGAGGCCGGTGGCACCGTGCCGACCGATGACCTGGCGTTGCAGGGGCTCGTCGCGGAGACCGAGGTGCCGGGCTTCTGCGACCGCGGCCGCGTGCTGCGGGCTCCGATCGTGACGGTCTACACGGCCCGATGAGCACACTTCCGCAGACCGTCCGTCAGACGCGCGAACGCCTCACCTCTCTCGTGCGCGAGCTCGACCCTGTGCTCGCCGACTGGGTGACTCGTCGCGCGGTGCCCGAGGTGTCGTCGGTCGTGATCGTCGGCGAAACCAACCGCGGCAAGTCGTCGCTGGTCAACGCCCTGCTGGGCACGCCAGGCCTATCGCCGGTCGACGCCGATGTCGCCACCTCGACGTACCTGGTGTTCCAGCACGGCTCGTCGTGGGCCTCGCGCGCCTGCTATCCAGGCCTGCTCGCGCCGGTGGCGTTCCCGCTGCCCGCCCTGATCAACTGGGTCTCGGCCGCGCACGACCTGCCTCCCGGCGAGCTCCCGCCGCGCTACGTCGAGGTCGACGCGCCGATCCCGTTGCTGGAACGCATGTCCGTTGTGGACACTCCCGGCGTCGGCGGCCTCGAGTCGGTGCACGGCGAACTGGCCCTGGAAGCCGTCACGTCCGCCACCGCCCTGGTCTTCGTCGTGGACGCCTCGTCGCCGTTCACCCGCGGCGAGCTGGACTTCCTGAAGCGCGTCGGCGACCGCGTGGAAACCGTCGTCTTCGCCCTGACCAAGACCGACCAGTACCGCGGCTGGCGCCAGGTCCTCGACGCGGACATCGCCCTGCTGGCCGAGCACGCCCCGCGCTTCGCCGACGCCGTCTTCTACCCGGTGTCGTCCCGCATGTTCGAGATGGCCTCGCAGGCCCCGAACCCGGACGCCGCCGCCATGCTCCGCGAACGCTCCGGCATCGCTTCTCTGCAGACTTCCCTGCAGGAACTGGTGGCCGGTCGCGCCGGCATGCTCGCCGAGGCCAACGCCCTGCGCGCACTCTCGACGGTGCTGGACGAATTGACGGTTCGCCTCGAACAAGAGAAGCGCGCTCTGTCCGTGGGCGAAGACGAGGCGGCCGTCTTGCGCGCCCGCCGCGAGGAACTGCAAACCGAACGACGTTCCTCGACGCGAGGCTGGCAGGTCCGCCTGCGCGGCGAGATCCAACGCGCCCGCGTGGAGAACTCCCACGAGATCTCACGCCAGATGCGCGACCTGCAGACCTGGTACCGCCAGGCCATCGACTCGGCCGACCGCACCGCGCTGGCCTCTTTGCCCCAGCAGGTCGACACAGCGCTGCAGGTCGTCTCCGGCCGCATCTCGACAGCGCTGTCCGCCCGCCTGTCCCAGCTCACCGACGTAGTCCTCGCGACCTTGTTCTCGGCGGAGGAACTGACCCTGATCCGCGGCCAGTTCGCGCGCGGTGAGCAGCCCCCGGTCATCTTGCGCCCCAAGGAAAAGCGCCCACCCACAGCCGAGGACAAACTCCTGGTCTTCATGGGCGTCTCCGGCGGCCTCGGCGCGGGCAAGCTCGCCGTGATGCCTCTGGCGGGCCTGGGCATCGTCGCCCTGAACCCGATCGTCCTGCCGGTGACCATCGCCCTGGGCCTGGGCGCGGGCTGGTGGATGGCCCGCACCCGAACCCACACGGCCGAAAAGCAACACGTCAAGCAATGGCTCTCCGACGCCATCGCCGACGCACGCTCCACAGTGGACCAACTGGCCGCCGAACAGCTCATCGAGGCCGAGCAGGCCCTCTCGCTCGCGTTGGACGAAGCCCTCGCCAAGCGCATCGAGGCGATCGAGGCCGAACTGCGCGAGGTCGACAGGGCGCTGCGCATGGAAGCGGGCGAACGGGGCCGCGAACTGCAGTCCGTGACCCGTCAGCTCGCCGAGGTGGAACAGGGTCGCGCGAAGGCCGATGAACTGCTGGCGCGAATTCGCTCCGTTCGCGACCGGGCCTGAAAGACCATCAACGAGCGGTCCGCACGCAGGTTACGGGTCGACGGTGAGATCGTTCAAACTTAATTGAGTGTTGCTCATTTTGGCTGCTCAGAGCGCTGTTGTTCAAGCAACTTAATTGCGCGTGTCCGGACATGCACTGGTACAAAGCATTTGCGTCCAATGCTAGTTCACCGGCTTGTCACGAATTGGGAATGTCAGTTAATTCGACACTGATTCTCTTTTGAAGCATGAAGCTGCAGCGAGACCAGGTGGTGGCGGCGTCCCTCGTGGGCACCGTCGTCGTCGTGCTCGGGTTCGCGTCGGGCCTCGGGCGCGCCCCTCAGTCGCAGAACTCGGTCAGCCAGCCGAAACCAGCGCCGACGT
>JAVXWK010000822.1:0-2973 GCA_032230575.1 Pseudonocardiales bacterium
CACCGACTTGGCGCCGCTGGGAGCCCGGTTCCCGTCGTTACCGCCGGGCGGCGGCGTGCCGGGCGTGGTCGTCGGCGGGATCAGGCCCAGCGCCGACGAGGCGAGCGTCGGGTTCATGCTGTTCGACGAAGCCGAGGACGACTCGTCCGGCAGCGCTTCCGGCGGCGTGATCAGGCCGGGGATGTAGCTGTGCGTGGGCTGCGCGACGTCCGTGTCGCCGCTGTCGTCGCCGCCGCTGAACGCCACGACCGCGATTCCCACGAGGAGCAGGACCGAGGCGATCAGGGCGATGGCGGCGACGCGCTTGTTGAGCGGGCGGCCCGGCGGCTTCTCCTCCGGCACCGGCAGATCGCCGGCCGAGGTCCAGCGTTCGCGGCCCCTGGCGCGGGCAGCCTCCATCAACGCTGGGTCCGGCGCGAGATGGCGCTCGGTAGGTTCGTCGGGGAACTGGGATTGCACGGAGCGCAGTGTGCCAGTAGCTCAGGACCACTCGAACGCGTGGTTCTTTCACAAACGTGTCGTTTGAGTTCAATTAACAGCACGCTGTGTAGATCATGAGCCGATCTCGTCTACGTTCCGTCACGGGACCGGTCCCCGCGGACCCCGGAATCCTGACTCACGAGTCAGGGGAGGCGGGCATGAGGTTCGGTGTGCTGGGGACCGTGGTGGCGTGGCACGAGGGACGCGAGATCTCGTTGAGCAGCACCCATCAGCGAACGGTGTTAGCTGTGTTGTTGTTGCAGCACAACCGTGTTGTGCCGCTCGAGAAGTTGATCGACGCGCTGTGGGATTCGGAGCCTCCGCCGACCGCCCGCAACATCGTTCAGGGAGCCGTTTCCCACCTGCGCGCACTACTCGCGCCGGACCCGGAAATCCGGATCTTGCACCGACTTCCGGGTTACGTCTTGGACACACCTGCGGAACGCGTCGATCTCACGGCGTTTCGGAGCCTCGCAACCGATCCAGAACGACTGCGAGAGGCGCTCATGTTGTGGCGCAACGACCCTCTCGCCGACGTGCCCGGACTGCACGCCCACCGCGCGGCGCTCGACGAGGAACGGCTCAGCGCGCTCGAACGCTGTCTCGATCACGAGATCCACAGCGGAAAGCACCGCGAAGTCATCCCTGAGCTGACGGTTCTCGTGCGCGCACATCCACTCAGGGAAGGCCTGCACGGCCTGCTGATGCGCGCCCTGCACCAGGCCGGACGCGGTGGTGAGGCGCTGCAGGCGTTCCACCACGCGCGCCGCGTTCTGTGCGATGAAACCGGTTCTGAGCCCGGACCGGAGCTGCAGACGGTGTTCCAGCAGGTGCTGCGACCGTCGTGCCGCGTGCTGCCGCGCCAGCTCCCCGCCGCACTACCGGGTTTCGTCAACCGCGACGTCGATCTCGGCGACGGCCCGATCACCGTCGTCACCGGGCAGGAAGGCATCGGCAAGACCGCGCTGGCGTTGCACTGGGGACACCGGCAGTCTGTTGCGGACGGTGCTTTGTTCGCCGATCTAACGTTGCGCGGCACCGTGGAATCGTTGCGCGGACTGGTGTCGACGCTGACCGACAGTCCATTGCCGACTGATGAACACGCGCTCGCGGCGCTCTACCGGAGCCTGCTGGCCGGCAAGCGGATGCTGGTCGTGCTCGACAACGCCCAGAGCGCGGAGCAGGTGATCCCGTTGCTGCCGGGTGGCGACACGTGCCGGGTGCTGATCACCAGCCGCGACCGGATGGACGAGCTCGCGGTGAGCCATCACGCGACGCGCGTCCGACTGGGACCGTGGTCCGACAGCGAGTCGCGGGACCTGCTCGTCGCACGGCTGGGGCGCGACCTGATCGGATCGGAGCCGCGGGCGGTCGCGGAGATCATCCAGCTGTGCGCGGGGAATCCGCGCGCGCTGGCGAAGGTGGCGTGCGGGGTGCGGCCGCACCTCCCCCGGACGGCCGCCGATCACGACGCCGAGCGCTGGGCTCTCAAGGCAGTGACGTTCAGGACAGGGCGTCGATCAACGCCAGATCTGGTGGCACCAGCGTCGTCGACAGCACGAGTTCCCGCATGAGGTTGTCGTTCAGCGCGTTGCCGACGGGCTCGCCGACTTCCTCGCGCGCGAGCCCGGCCACGCCCTCGCGCGACAGCCGGGAGCGCACGGCGGCGACCATGTGCTCGACCTTCTTGTGGCTCCACGCCTCGTCCGGCCGCAGTTCGGCCATCACCTCGGCGACGTGCTGGCGGGCCAGCGGCTGAGGGTTCGCCTCGTGCATGAGGTAGCGCTGACCGAGCACGACGAGCAGCAGCCGTTCGTCGTCGGTGAGCCTCCATCGGCGCGGAGGCTCGGTCACGGCACCGTGCGGCACTGCGGGCTGACCGCCGTCCGGACCCGCCACGTACAGCTCCAGCAGGTGCTCGCGGTCGCGGGTGCCGCGGATGAACAACGGCGTGTAGCCGTCGGACAGAGGCACCTCGTCCTCCTCCGGGAACAGCCACCGCGACTTCGGCAACCGGATCGGCAGCCGGCCGAGGTTGCTCACCCACCACGCGCCCTCACGGCACGTCAGCGCGCCATGCCGCCGTGACACCCGCAGGTCGCTCTCCCCCACACAGATGTCGACATCGGGCCGGTTGCGTCCGAACACCACCGTGTGGCCGTCGACGGGCGCGCTGTTCACGCGGCCTGTGACCGCCAGAGCGACGATCCCGCCGGGGACCGTTTTCGGCACCTGACGTGCCAAGCTCTCGTACACCTCATCCCCCTGGAATATTTTTGTCCGAACAATTCTCGGCAGTGTGCACCCACGGGGTGGGGACCCGTCCCTAAGATCCCAGTTCGTGGTTGGGCGCACTATCGCGGACAGGTACCGGCTCGAGGAGCACCTCGGCGCGGGAGGCATGGGAGATGTCTGGCGGGCTACTGACCTGCAGCTGCAGGAGACAGTCGCGCTGAAGAGGCCCCGGGAGGGCGACGCGGGGCACGTGGCGCG
>JAVXWK010000823.1:0-3189 GCA_032230575.1 Pseudonocardiales bacterium
GTTCCACAGCTTGGTCGTGACGAACAGGTCGGGGACGCCGGCGATCGCGTCGCCGACCCCGGTCTCGTTGTGGTAGGCGGCTGCCGTGTCGATGCTGCGGTAGCCGGCTTCGATCGCGGTCGTGACCGCACCGGCCACCTGGTCCTCCGGCACCTGGAAGACGCCGAAGCCCAGTTGAGGGATCCGTACTCCGTTGTTCAACGAGATCAGCGGAACCATGCGCGTAGCTTCGCATCGTTGTAGACGTCGTGCATCGCCTTGATCGTGGCCACGATTTCGTGTCTCAACTCAGCTGGAGCGATCACCTCGACGTCGGCGCCGAATTTGAGCAGGTCAGCAACCGCGTGCCGGGTGGACTCGGTCGGGAAACCGAACTCCTCGCCCGGTGATGGCGCCAGCTGCCGGATCACGCGGGCCTGGTAGCCGCTGAGCAGGTACTGGGTCTTGTCGAGGCCTGCTCGCGTCATGCGGACCGTGATGCGCTCGCCGTACATGCGCGCCTCGAACTGCTCCGACCACTCGGCCCAGAAGCTCGCGAGATCGAAGTCCTTCGGCCGCTCGAACGTGTCGCCCAAGGCGTGAAGCTCCTGGACCCGGGACACGCGGTAGGTGCGGCCGCTGCCGACGAAGTACCAGGTGCCTGCTTTGAGCACGAGACCGTACGGGTCGACTTCTCGCTGGACGGTCTGGTTGCCCCAGCGCTGGTAGGTCATCCGCACGCGACGCTGCTCCCAGACGGCGTCGGCGATCGTGGCGAGGTGCTCGGTGGGTTCGTCGCCGCGGAACCACGTCGGGGTGTCGAGGTGGAAGCGCTGGCGGATCTGCTCGGCGCGAGACCTGAGTTCCGTGGGGAGGGCGGCCAGAAGCTTGAGCTGAGCGGCCGCGGCGAACTCCTTCAACCCCAGCTCCTCTGCGGGTCCGGGGAGCCCGGCGAGGAACAACGACTGGGCCTCCGAGCTGGTCAGGCCGGTCAGACGGGTCCGGTAGCCGTCGATCAGCTGGTAGCCGCCGGTGGGACCGCGGTCGGCGTAGATCGGGATGCCCGCAGCGCTCAGCGCGTCGATGTCGCGGTAGATCGTGCGCGGCGAGACCTCCAGCTCAGCGGCCAGTTCGTCCGCCGTCATCCGGCCCCTCGACTGGAGGAGCAGGAGGACCTGGATCAGCCGGCTGGACTTCATCCGTTAAACCTGACACGAACTGTCAGGATCTGCCAGCAGAGTGGTCGGCATGAAGGCAACCGGAACCATCGAAGTGAAGAGCTGGGACGAGAACACGTGGGACGGCCGGTCCTACAAGGAGGTCGAGGGGCGCAAGCTCACCGAGGCGCACGTCCAGTTCTCCTACACGGGCGACGTCAGCGGCATCGGGAACTGCCGCTACCTCATGTCCTACGGCGACGACGTGGCGTGGACGACCGCGCTCGAAGAGATCGTCGCGGACGGGGGAACGCTGGTTCTGCGGCACGTCGGCGCGTACCGGACCGCGGTCGAGGGCACGATCGAGATCCTGGACGGCACGGGCGCCTACGCGGGGGCGCGAGGTGCGGCGACGGTCGACTGGGCGGAGGATGGCAGCGGCAACTACACCCTGGAGTACGAGGTCTGAAGATGACCAACGCCCCCATCTACGACGCGACCAAGCAGCGGATCACCGAGCTGGTCTCCGGCGCGGATCCGCAGACGCCCGTGGCGGCGACCCCGGGCTGGTCGGTCAAGGATGTCGTGGCGCATCTGGCCGGCGGTCTGCGTGACTTCGTGGACCGCCGGTTCGACGGCGTCGAGTCCGGTGAGTGGGGCGAACGGCAGGTCCGCGACCGCCGCGCCAACTCCCTCGAGGACGCTTTCGCCGAGTGGGAGGCGAACCGCTCGCTGGCCGAGCCGCTGTTCGACACCCCGATGGGGTCCGTGCTGATCGCCGAGGTGGTGCAGCACGAGCACGATCTCCGTGCGGCGCTGGCGGTTCCCGGCGATCGGGACGGCGTCGCGGTCCGTGCCGCGTTGACGAAGCCGTTGCAGCAGCTGGATCAGCGGATGCGGGACAACGAGGTGCCGGCGTTGCGGATCACGCTGGAGCACGGGGACCGGGTGCTCGGGCACGGCGAGCCGGAGGGGACGTTGCGGACGTCGTCGTTCGAGCTGATGCGGGCCATCGGCGGGCGACGGTCGGCGGACCAGATCAAGGGGCTGGACTGGGACGGCGACCCGGACACGTGGATCGCCGCGCTGGCGTTGTTCGGACGGCACCGGCCGGAGCCGTTCAGTGAGTGATTGGCTCGCCGACACACGGGACTCGTACGACACCGTCGCGGTCAGCTATGCCGACTACACGCGCGGGCTCCTGGCTGAACTGCCGTACGTGCGGGCAGCACTGCGGTTGTTCGCGGAGCAGGTGCGCGGACCCGTGGCGGACGTCGGCTGCGGACCGGGTGTGGTCACCGCGCACCTGCACGACCTCGGCGTGGACGTGTTCGGCGTCGACCTCTCCCCCGCGATGATCTCGCTGGCCCGGCGTGAGCACCCCGGGCTGCGGTTCCAGGTCGGTTCGATGACGGAGCCGCTCGGCACCTCGGTGGCCGGGATCCTCGCGTGGTGGTCGTTGATCCACATCCCGGACGACGAGGTGCCCGTGGTCTTCGGGCACTTCCACGAGGCGCTGCGGCCGGACGGGTTGCTGGTGCTCGGTTTCCACGTCGGTGACAGGACGAACCTGAAGACGCAGGGGTACGGCGGGCATCCGATGCGGGTGAACGTGCATCTGCGGCCGCCCGAGCGGGTGGCGGAGTGGTTGCGGACGGCGGGGTTCTCCGTCGAGGCCCAGTGGCTGCTGGGCACGGACGGAGCCGTCATCTTCGCGCGGCGCGGGTGAGATGATCTGGCCCGTGTCAGATGAGCAGACCTGTCAGCGCTGCGGCGAGAACGTCGAGCTGGACCGCGAGGACTACGAGCTGTTCGAGCGCATGCATCCCGAGTGCTTCCACTTCGCGTTCGAGCACGACCTGAACAAGCCGGGCCTCAGCGTCGACGAGGACTGCGGCGACCCCGCCTGCCCGTCCGGCGCCTAGAAGACCACCCTAGAAAACGACGCGGTGCTCGACGAGCGCGGCCATCGCCTCCACGACCGGGCAGCGCTCCAGCGAGGTGAGCTCCTCCAGGCCGCGTGCCGATCCCAGTGCGGAGCGCAGGGTGAACG
>JAVXWK010000841.1:0-5236 GCA_032230575.1 Pseudonocardiales bacterium
GTCAAGTCTGATGTTGATTCAATGTTGACTGCACTCAGTCAAGTACATGTTGACGGCGTCAATGTTGATTGGATGCGGTTCTACGAGGGCGGCAAGAAGATCGAGCTGCCCACCTATCCGTTCAACCGGCAGCGGTACTGGCCGGCCGGTGCGGGGCGGGCGTCGGACGCGTCCAGGCTGGGGCTGGTCAGCGTGGGGCACCCGTTGCTCGGGGCCGCTGTGGAGCTGGCCGAGGGCGAAGGCGTGGTGTTCACCAGCCGGATGTCGCTGAGCACGCACCCGTGGCTCGCGGACCACGTGATCATGGGACGCACGCTGGTGCCGGCGGCCGTGCTGATCGAGCTTGCGATGCGGGCCGCGGACGAGGTCGGGCTCGATCGGGTCGATGACCTGACGTTGGCCGCGCCGCTCGTGCTGCCGGAGCGCGGGGCCGTGCAGATTCAGCTGAAAGTGGGACCGGAAGGCAGCAGGAGGCAGTACTCGATTCACTCGCGGCCCGAGGACGCGCCGGATTCGCCGTGGACTCAGCACGCGACCGGGTTCCTGGCGAGTGGCACGACCAGCAGCGAGTTCGAGACGTCGGTGTGGCCGCCTGCTGGGGCCGTCGCGATGGACTACGAGGAGTGCTACGAGCGGTTCGCCGTAGTGGGCTTCGCTTATGGGCACGCGTTCCAGAACCTGAAGGCCGCGTGGCGGGTCGGCGACGAGATCTACGCCGAGCTCGCGTTGCCGGAAGACGTTGATGGCACGGCTTATGGGCTGCATCCGGCGTTGCTCGACTCGGCGCTGCACGCGGCGTTGCTGGACGAGACGCTCGACGCGGGGCTGCCGTTCTCGTGGGAAGGCGTGTCGCTGCACGCGACCGGGGCGAGTGAGCTGCGCGTCAAGCTGACCCGTGACGAGGGCGGTATGCGCAGGACGATCGCGCTGGCCGACGTCACGGGTGCGCCTGTCGCCACGGTCGAGGCCGTGGTCGTGCGGGCGGTCAGCGTCGAGCAGCTCGGTGAGAGCAGGCAGAGCGAGCTGTTCGGGCTCGAGTGGGTGCCGGTCACGCAGGAGGACGTCGCGCCACCCCAGTCGGTCGCGGTCGTCGGGCCGGACGTGCTCGACCTCGGTTACCCCGTTGTGGAGTCGATCGCGGACACCGATGCCGGGCTGGTGTTGGTGCCGGTGGTCGGTGGTGACGATGTCCTCGGCAGCACGCACGGCAACGCCGCGCGGGTGCTGGAGCTGGTGCAGGAGTGGATTCGCAGCGGCAGGGGCGGCAGGCTCACGTTCGTCACGCGCGGCGCGACCACGGGTGAGGATCTGGGTGCCGCGGCGGTGTGGGGGTTGGTGCGGTCGGCGCAGTCGGAGCACCCCGAACGGTTCGGGCTGATCGACCTGTGCGGCAACAACCTCTCCGCCGCAATGGTCTCGGTGGCGTTCGGTGTCGACGAGCCGCAGCTGGTGGTTCGTGACGGCCAGGTGCTCGCCGCTCGGTTGGCGCGTCTCACGGGTGAGAGTGAAATCCGTTGGGAGGGCAAGGTTCTCGTCACCGGCGGGACCGGCGGGCTGGGCGCGGTCGTCGCGAAGCACCTCGTCGAGACGCACGGTGTCCGGGAGCTGCTGCTCGTCAGCCGCCGTGGTGAGGCCGACATCTCGGAGCTGGAAGCGTTGGGAGCGCGGGTCACGGTCGCCGCGTGCGATGTGACTGACCGCGATGCTGTCGCGGAACTCGTTGCGCAGCATGAGATCCGGGGTGTCGTGCACGCGGCCGGTGTGCTGGACGACGGCGTGATCGAGTCGATGACGCCGGAACGTGTCGCGACGGTGATGCGGCCCAAGGCTGATGCTGCTTGGCACTTGCACGAGCTGACTCGCGACCTGACGGCGTTCGTGGTGTTCTCGTCGGCGGCCGGCGTTTTCGGCAACGCCGGGCAGGCGAACTACGCGGCGGGCAATGCGTTCCTCGACGCCCTTGCCGCGCACCGCAAGGCTCACGGGCTGCCCGCCACGTCGATGGCGTGGGGGGTGTGGTCCGAGGTCAGCGGCATGACCGGCCAGCTGACCGAGGCCGAGGCGGCGCGGATGACGGCCGCGGGCATGCCGCCGATCACGTTGCGGCAGGGTCTGGAGTTGTTCGACGCGGCGGTGGCGAGCGGGGCGGCGTTGACGGTTCCGGTTCGGCTCGACCTCGCGACGCTGCGGGCGCGTGGTGCGGTGGCGCCGTTGCTGCGGGGTCTGATCCGGGTCAAGGCACGGCGTGCGGCGGTCGGTTCGGCGACGGCGTCCGGGCTCGTGCAGAAGCTCGGTGCGATGGATGCCGCGGATCGGCGTGCGGCGCTTGTCGATCTGGTGCGTGCGCAGGTTTCGTCGGTGCTGGGGCACGCTTCCATCGACGCGGTGGATGCGACGCGGGCGTTCCAGGATCTCGGGTTCGACTCGCTGACCGCGGTGGAGCTGCGCAACCAGCTGACCGAGGCGACCGGCTTGCGGCTGCCGGCGACGCTGGTGTTCGACTACCCGACTGCGATCGCGCTGGCCGACCATCTGCACGCCGAGTTGTTCGGTTCGGCGTCGGAGACCTCGGACCTGCCCGCGCTGGTGTCCACTTCGGACGATCCGATCGTGATCGTCGGCATGGCCTGCCGCTTCCCCGGTGGTGTGACGTCGCCGGAGTCGTTGTGGGACCTGGTGATCTCGGGTACGGACGCGATCACGCCGTTCCCGGACAACCGCGGCTGGGACCTCGACACGCTGTTCCACCCGGATCCCGACAACCTCGGCACCTCATATGCCCGCGCCGGTGGCTTCCTGCACGACGCGGACCAGTTCGACCCGGCGTTCTTCGGGATGTCGCCGCGGGAGGCGCTCGGCACGGACGGCCAGCAGCGCATCCTGCTCGAGACGACGTGGGAGGCGCTGGAGCGGGCGGGTATCGACCCGATGGCGCTGCGGGGTTCGCGGACCGGTGTGTTCGCCGGTGTCATGTACAACGACTACGCGCAGATCGTCGAGGCCGACTCCGAGGGGCATCAGGGCGCCGGTACGTCACCGTCGGTCGTCTCGGGTCGCGTTTCTTACACCTTCGGGTTCGAAGGGCCTTCGGTGTCGATCGACACCGCTTGCTCGTCGTCGCTCGTCGCGATGCACCTCGCGGCTCAGTCGCTGCGGGCCGGTGAGTGCTCACTGGCGTTGGCCGGTGGTGTGACGGTCATGTCGACGCCGGGTGCGTTCGTCGGGTTCTCCCGGCAGCGCGGTCTGTCGGAGGACGGGCGGTGCAAGGCGTTCTCGGATTCGGCTGATGGTGTTGGTTGGTCTGAGGGTGTTGGTCTGCTGGTGCTGGAGCGTCAGTCCGATGCTGTGCGTCTTGGGCACACGGTGCTGGCGGTCGTGCGTGGGTCGGCGATCAACCAGGACGGCGCTTCCAACGGGCTGACGGCGCCTAACGGGCCGTCACAGCAGAGGGTGATCCGCCAAGCGCTTGCGTCGGCTGGTCTGTCCACTGCGGACGTTGACACGGTCGAGGCACACGGCACCGGTACGACCTTGGGTGACCCGATCGAGGCGCAGGCGTTGCTGGCGACCTATGGGCAGGATCGCTCGGTGCCGCTGCTGCTGGGTGGCATCAAGTCGAACATCGGGCACACGCAGGCGGCCGCGGGCGTCGCGGGTGTGATCAAGATGGTGCACGCGATGCGGCACGGTGTGGTGCCGCCGACCCTGCACATCACCGAGCCGTCCACGCACGTCGACTGGAGCGAGGGCGCGGTCTCGCTGGTCACCGAGGCCACGCCGTGGCCTGAGGTGTCGCGGCCGCGGCGAGCGGGTGTCTCGTCGTTCGGCTTCTCCGGCACGAACGCACACGTGATCTTGGAAGCGCCGGGCTCGGGGATCCCCCCGTTTTCCAGCGTACCGGGTGAAAGTGCTGGTCAAGCTGGGGCGGCGGAATCTGTGGACAACTCGGCGGCTGTGGACAAGTCGGTAGTTGTGGATCTTGCGGGCGAGGAGATGTCGGACTCTCGTGGGACGCTTGGAGTGGGGACCTCGCTCTCCCCCTGGGGGGCCCAGGCGGGATCGATTCCGTTCGTGGTGTCGGCCAGGACCGCTGAGGCGTTGGACGGGCAGGTTGAGCGGGTCAAGGGTGCTGAGGGGGCGGCCGAGGATGTTGCGTTCTCGCTGCTGACGACGAGGGCGCAGTTCGAGCATCGGGCTGTGGTGCTCGGGGGAGAGGTGCTGGCGCGCGGGACTGCGTTGTCGCAGCGGTCGTTGGCCGTGTTGTTCTCCGGGCAGGGGTCGCAGCGGGTTGGTATGGGGCGCGAGTTGTATGAGGCGTTCCCCGTGTTCGCCGAGGCGCTCGACGGTGTGTTGATGTACCTGGACCCCGCGGTTCGGGACGTCATGTGGGGTGAGGACCAGGAGGCGCTGAACGAGACCGGGGTCGCGCAGCCGGCGTTGTTCGCGGTCGAGGTTGCGCTGTACCGGTTGGTCGAGTCGTGGGGTGTCCGGGCGGAGCAGGTTGCGGGGCACTCGATCGGCGAGATCGCGGCGGCGTACGTGGCTGGGGTGTTCAGCCTTGAGGACGCTTGCTTGCTGGTCACGGCTCGGTCGGCGCTCATGCAGGCGTTGCCTGAGGGTGGCGCGATGGTGTCGGTCATCGCTTCTGAGGAAGAAGTGTTGCCGCATCTGACCGAGCGGATGTCGGTTGCTGCTGTGAACGGGCCTCGGTCGGTTGTCATCGCTGGTGACGAGGACGAGGTGCTTCGCATCGCGGAGCGGTGGAAGAGCAAGCGGCTGAAGGTGTCGCACGCGTTCCACTCGCCGTTGATGGAGCCGATGCTGGACGACTTCCGTGAGGCGTTGGCGGAGGTTGTGTTCAGTCAGCCGGGTATTCCGATGGTTGCTTCCGGGGATGTCACGACCGTCGAGTACTGGGTGAACCACGTTCGGGACGCGGTTCGGTTCAGCGACAACGTGCGGAGGTTGCGGGACGGTGGCGCCACCACGTTCCTCGAGGTAGGGCCGGACGGAGTGCTCAGCGCGATCGTCGAGGACGCCATTCCGTTGCTGCGCAAGGACAAGGGCGAGCGTGTGGTGGCGTTGACCGCGCTGGCCCGGCTGCACGTTGATGGTGTGAAGGTGGACTGGAGCAGGTTCTGCGTCGGTGGCAGGAAGATCGATCTGCCGACGTATGCGTTCGACCACCAGCGGTACTGGCCGGCGGTGCAGTTCGGTGGGGCCGGGGCTACCGGGA